>JAAYSI010000143.1 GCA_012524045.1 Peptococcaceae bacterium
TAGTCTGATCTGAACGCACTACGATATCTTGTTCGTCAGGCACAACTTTGTAACATGCTATTACGTTCATTTCTTTCACCTCTTTAATCGTTAGGATCAGTAATGTTTAGATTAGTAACCGGTGTTTTTTAGCCACCGGTTACTAAAACTTTATGACAAATCTAATTGGCGTATTGTTTAAGGATGGCTCGGCCAGCGATATGAACCATAATCTGGTCTGTTCCTCCGGCAATTCTCTGCGAACGAATATCTCTCCAAAGTCTGGATACCCGATGATCCGTTGTATAGCCTATACCTCCGAGAATTTGCATTGCATCGTCTATAACTTCAAAGGCTGATTGAGCACAATACAGCTTCGTAAGAGCTGATGAAAGTCTAACCGAAATGCCATTATCTTTTTGCCAAGCAGTTTTATAGACCATGTTGCGCATATTCTCAATTTTAATAGCCATATAGGTGAGTTTTTCCTGGATAAGCTGGAAAGTTCCGATCGGCTTACCAAATTGGATACGTTGGTTGGCATAGCGAGCGGCATCTTCAAAGGCACACTGCGCTGCTCCGCAACAACCGGCAGCTAACATCAACCTTTCAATTTCAAAGTTTTTCATGAGTTGAACAAAGCCCTTGCCTTCTTCGCCTACCAGATCCTTTTCTTCGATTTCCACATTCTCCAAGTACACTTCGCAGGTCTCGACCATGTTCATCCCCAGCTTGGGCAGAGGCTCAATTGTTACGCCAGGGGCGTCCATCGGGACAAACCACATGGTAAACATCTTCGATTTGTCTGTTTCCTCCGGATTTTTGGCCATACAAAGCATATAGGGAGATCTTTTGGCGCCTGTAATAAAAGTTTTATGACCATTTATATATACTTTGCCATTTTTGCGGGTATAAGTTGTTGCTAACGCACTGCTGTCTGAACCTGCCTGAGGCTCGGTAAAGCCGAGGCAAAATGCCATATCCCCTTTTTTGGCATATTCCATGGTGATGGCTTTTTGTTCTTCACTACCGAAGGTGAGCATATCATCAATAGCTAAAGCGTTGCCGTATAAATAGGTAGGTACCCCTTGCTTAGCAATTTCCTCAGCAACCAGCATAAGGGTGAGGATATCTACTTCTGTGCCACCGTATTCTTCCGGAATTCCTAGCATATTGAATCCGTTATCCGTCAAGGCTTGCATAAATGAAGACGGATACTTATGATTTTCATCATGTTCACGGATATATTCTTCGGGACATTCCCTGTCGATGAGTTCGCGCAGGCTTTCCAGCAATAGTTCTTGTTCTTCCGATAATCTAAAATCCATTATTTAACCCTCCATTTAGTTAAATATTTTTCTAAAGAGTTGAATTATATAATTTTGTCAGCACGGAATTCCGCTATTTTGTCCTCGGAATAGCCTAAGATGTTTTTCAGAATGTTATCAGTGTCCTGTCCAACTTTTGGACCGCCACGCCAAACTTTACCCGGTGTGTATTTCATCTTAGGAATGACATCTAACGCCTTTACTTCTTTACCGGAATCATCGTCAATATAAGAAACGAAATTGTTCCTAGCCAAGAAATGAGGATGATTGAAGCAGTCAGCAATGGTATTAACAACAGCCGCAGGTACTTTCGCTTTATTATATAGATCCTCGACTTCCTGAGCGGTATGTTGCATCATCCACTCCTTGATTTTGGCTGTCAGTTCCCGACCTTTAGGAGAAGTTACTGCGGTATAATGAACTCCACACTCCATAAAGGAGAAATACTCGGGGTCGAGACCCATAACTTCGATGGCCCTATAATAAGTAGCCGGTCCGACTGTACCAACTGCCACATAGCGCCCATCACCGGTCTCGTAGACACCGTATGGCTGCGACTGGGATGTATTTCCAGTTCTGGCAGGAAGTTTTTTCGAAACATAGTATTCGACAAAATCACGTTGAATAAGGTAAGATGCAGCTTCATATTGGGCTAGATCCACGATTTCCCCTTTGCCGGTTTTCAGACGGTTAATATAAGCAGCTAGAGCTCCAAATGCAGCATAATAAGCAGTTAGGTAATCATCCAACATTGGCTTACCCGGACAGAACTCGCCGCCTTCTTCTCCGGTAATGGAGAGGTAGCCGCTAAAAGCTTGGCCAATAATGTCAAATGAAGGACGTTCGCAAACTTCAGGAATGCCTCCAAATTCTTTCTTACCGTAACCACTAACATGCACAATAACTATTTGAGGATTTGCTTCCATGACCATCTCATCATTGATGCCCAGTTTTTCAAGCCAAACCAAGCTTTCCAGCCAAATATCGCACTGTTTGATTAATCCTAGGAAAATTTCCTTGGATTTTTCTTTTTTCATATTTAGCTCTAAAGTGAAACTCAAACGGTTTCTGGCCTGACCTGCCCAAAATGAGTTTACTCCATATTCTCCAGGTACGCCCCGTGCCGTATCACCTACTCCGGGACGCTCGATATGGATGACTTCAGCACCCATCTCGGCCATTAATGTGGCGGCATAAGGAGCAGCAATAATATTGCCGCAGGACAATACCCGAACACCACTGAGCGGCCCAAACTTAGGAATAATAGGAGCACTTCTTTTAATCTCATTATTAGACATAAGCTCACCTTCCTCGATAAAAAATTTTTTTGGTTAAATTTATGTTAGAGCAAAAAATGTGCCAGAGAGCCGGCATTACCAGAAGTCTGGGACGTGGTTGATACAAAGCAGTTGTAATGCCTGTTAGCGCTATAAAAGAAGAAACTTAATGTTTTCTTGCAACTGAAGTGTTGTTTTAGGGTTGATATAATTTTCTTAGATGTGAAACAAAGTTGGCACATCTTAAAAGGATTTAAATGTAACAAAGTTCTCAAACTTAGTGTTATCATGTTATCTAACAATTGGCAAAATTCTCTCTATTTTTTAGGTTTGTTCACAAATGCTTTTGCCCCCTCCAAAGAAGCCGGATTATTCTCCAATAAATCGGAGAATAAGTCACTTAAATTAAATGCCTGCTCTAAACTTAGATCCAAGGAAGCATTAATCAGTTGCTTGGTAACGCTGATTGACCAAGCTGAATTACAAGTAATCCTCCGAGCAAATGCTATTGCTTCTTCCAATAATTTCTCTCTGGGAACTACCCGCGATACCATACCTACTTCGTACGCACGTTGGGCACTAATAGGCTCACCGGTTAAGGCTATTTCTAAGGCAATGGCTCGTGGTAGTTGACGAGCAAGCCTTATCGGGCCGCCGGCTGCACCGAAAATTCCTAATTTAACTTCCGGCAAACCCAAACTAGCGTGCTCCGCTGCAATA
>JAAYSI010000144.1 GCA_012524045.1 Peptococcaceae bacterium
GATGCCAATAATTCCCTATAAATTCCTGTTTCCACTTTATTAATAAGGAGACAAAAATGAATTCTGCAAGTTTCACCAAAAACGAAATAAAGTTTTTGCTGAGCATTGGCTCAGCACTGGCCCTAAGACAACTGGGCCTACTCATGGTCATGCCTTTTTTAGCGGTGTATGGCAGGGAATTGACCCACAGTACCCCCGGCCTAATAGGTTTGGCTCTTGGTATTTATGGCTTATCCCAAGCTATCTTTCAAATACCCTTTGGCCACTGGAGTGACCGGCTAGGACGAAAGCCGGTTATGCTCTTTGGGCTGTTAATTTTAATATTAGGTTTTATCCTTGCATCCTTGGCCAAAGACATATATCTGTTTATCTTCGCGCGAACACTGCAGGGTAGTGGGGCAATTATGGCCGTAGCCTATGCCTGGGTTGGGGATAAAATAGCCGGTCAACAAAGAAATAAAGGCATGAGTATTATCAGTATGCTGGTGGGAATCTCGGCAACCTTAGCCTTCATCGGCGGCCCGATAATACATCGGTGGTTGACCGTACCCCACTTGTTTCTATTGTGCGCACTACTTACCATATTCGCCTGGCTTTATATATTGCTATCCTTAGAAAATGACAAAAAAATCGAGTCTTCAGCCCTCACTGCTGAAAAAACCGATTTTCGCCGTTATCTATCAGATAAAAACCTTGTCAAAATCACTATTGCAGGTTTTTTCAATAATTATATCCTAGTCAGCCAATTTTTTATTATTCCTTTATTACTCGAAAGCAGCTTAGGCACAGAAGGACTTTGGAAAGTTTTTGCCCCTGCAACCATAATAGCTGTCTTTACCATGCGCATCGGAGCCAAATATGCCGATGCAGGTTATTTCCCCCAAATGTCCGCCTTAGCCTTTGCCATAATAACCATCGGTGGAGTTACCTATTTTTCCGCTAACCCATTATTAATAACCATAGGAGTCGTTCTTTTTATGAGCGGTTACATGTGTTTGGTGACTTTGCTTCCGACCAGTGTTACAAAGCTGAGCCAAAAGGGTAATCGCGGTACTGTTACCGGCTTCTTTAATACCTGCCAATTTATCGGTTCCTTTGTCGGAGGCTCCTTAACCGGACTTTTATGGGGTATTAACCCGATTTATTCAATATCCCTTCTACTAATCATTTCAACAGTCGGCGCTATATTGTGTAGATATTCCAACCTAAAGGAATCTACTGTTCAATAGAACAATGGAGCAATTCATAACATAAGCCAGAGCTGTCATATGTTTTCCATTCACGTTTACAATAATATCTATTTTGTCATAACAATTTGGATAGCCCCTTCCTCTCTGACTACCACGCCATCTTTGTTGCGATAACTAACCTCTATGAAGCGGCCGCTTTTTTCCCAATATATGAGCATAACACCGAACTTTTCGGTAATTTGGCCAGTTTTCATTTCCCTACCCTGAAGTAATTTTAATATCTCGATTCTTCTCTAAAAGGCTCAAGTTTTTCCATAAAGTCCATCCTCCTATCTCCTCCCAATCACTCTTCAATCTCCGCCAACAGATCCGGGAATATGGCGATGCTTCTCTGCAGAATTCCCTTTACATAGGCAATCAGGATACCATAATTGGTTATCGGTACATGTTGGTCCACAGCGCATTTATAGCGGTATTTCATCTCTCTGTCGTTGAGCATACAACCGCCGCAGTGAACAATCAGTTTATATTCCGATAAATCATCGGGGAGTTCCGTACCTGAGGTGAATTTAAAATTCGGTTGTTTTTCGGTATATTCTTTTATCCAGCGCGGCAGCTTTACCGTGCCTATATCCTCACACTGCCGGTGATGGGTACAGCCTTCAGATATGAGAATATTGTCCCCATCCCGAAGGGATTTCAGTGCTTTTACCCCTTTTACGGCAATATCAAGGTTGCCTTTATATCTGGCAAAGAGGATAGAAAAAGAGGTCAGGAAAATGTCTTCGGGTGTTTCAGCGGACACCTTCTCAAACACCTGACTGTCCGTAATGACAAGCTTTGGCCTTTTCCCAAGGTTATTAAGCGTTTCGCGAAATTCTGTATCCTTTACTACAATAGCGGTAGCGCCGCCATCCAGGATATCGCGAATAGTTTGCTGCTGGGGCAGTATTAGCCGTCCCTTAGGAGCAGCTTCATCTATCGGGGTAACAAGCACTACAAAGTCTAACGGGTCAATAAGGTCACCCACTATTTTTACTTTAGGTTCATCCGTTACGGCCAAAGCCGCGATTTTTTCTTTCAGGGTATCAATGTTGTAGCCGGTTTTGGCGCTGACATAAATCGCATTATTGTTTTTTGGTTTTGTCGAATCAGCTTCTCGGAGCAACAGATCATCTTCTTGATTAATTAAGTCAGCTTTATTATAGGCCACGATATAATTAATCTTCTTTTCTTTAAACAGGGCGATAAGTTCTTCATCTTCTTTAGCTTTCCCATTTGCAGAATCTATTACCAGCACCGCAATATCGGTTTTATTTAACACCTGGCGGGTCTTTTTGACGCGCAGCTTGCCCAAATCTCCTTCATCATCGAAGCCCGGTGTATCGATGATTATGACGGGGCCAAGGGGAAGCAGTTCCATGGCTTTGTAAACCGGGTCGGTGGTTGTGCCTTTTATATCGGAAACGACAGCCAGTTCCTGCCCCGTGACAGCATTTACCAGACTGGATTTCCCTGAGTTTCTCTTCCCGAAAAAACCTATATGAATACGATTCGCTGACGGTGTTTTATTTAGTCCCATATAATTCCCCTCTTAAAGTCTGAAATCACGTAAGCCGCTATTGATCTTTACCAAGTTTTCTTCCACAATATTTCTGATTCTGTTACTGGGTATTTTCCCTAACTCCTCCCGGATAAGCTCTTCGCCAACCGCCTTTGTTTCCGGGGTGGCGTAATCCTCCAGATACTCCTTCAGGGTCATGATGGCATTTGGATGACAGATGTTTTGAATCTTCCCGCTTTTGCAGAGATCCATAAATCTGTCGCCGGTCCGGCCTTCCCTATAGCAGGCAGTGCAAAAGCTGGGAACATAGCCAAGATCCATCAGCCATTTAATAATTTCATCAAGGGTTCTGGTGTCATAGACCTCAAATTGGGCAGAGTTTTCCTCTTCCGGTTCGAGCTCAGCATATCCGCCGACACTTGTCTTGGAACCGCCGCTTATTTGGGATACACCAAGGTTAAGTAGACGTTCCCTCATGGCCTGGCTCTCCCTGGTTGAAACAATCATTCCCGTATAGGGCACGGCAAGGCGAATACAAGCTACAATTTTGGCGAATGTATCATCATCTACAGCATTACCAAATGTCGTCGGGTCAATATCATCGGCAGGACGAACCCTTGGAACGCTGATAGTATGGGGGCCTACGCCGAAAACCGCTTCCAAATGCTCGGCATGCATCAGTAAAGCGGCAAATTCATAACGATAATTATCCAGCCCGAACAATACACCCAGACCCACATCATCAATGCCTCCAAGCATGGCTCTGTCCATTGCTTCGGTGTGGTAGGCATAATCGCTTTTCGGACCTGAAGGATGGAGTTTTTCATAGCTTTCCTTATGGTAGGTTTCCTGGAAGAGTATATAAGTACCTATACCCGCTTCTTTAAGCTTTTTATAATTCTCAACCGTGGTTGCGGCAATATTTACATTAACCCGACGAATTGAACCGTTTTTATGTTTGCTGCTGTAAATCGTATCAATGGACTCCAGTATATACTCAATAGGGTTGTTTACAGGGTCTTCCCCGGCTTCTATCGCAATGCGTTTATGACCCATATCCTGCAGCGCGATAACTTCCCGGCGAATTTCCTCCTGGGTCATTTTCTTTCTGGTAATATGCTTATTTTTTCTGTGATACGGACAGTAAACGCAGCTATTTATACAGTAGTTGGACAGGTATAAAGGCGCAAACAAGACAACACGGTTGCCATAAAAGTCGTTTTTTATTTGTTTGGCCAAGGCAAAAAGTTCTTCGTTTTTCTCAGGAAACTCACAAGCGAGGAGAACCGAAGCCTCCCTGTGAGAAAGTCCTTTGCGCAGCTTTGCCTTGGCAATGATTTCATCAATGAGCTTAGTATTATTTTTGTTTTTATCCGCAAATTCAAGGGTTTCAAGGACTTCCGCATGAGAGATAAACTCTTCTGCTTTAGATGATTTGGGATCGTACATAATAAAACCTCCTTCTTATACGGGTCAGAAAAATCTTCCCCTTCAGCACTAAAATCCATTTAACTAAAAGATTTATGATCTCCACGGGAGACAGTTACCTTATAACCAATACTTTCCATCCGTTTTTTCATACAGGATAAGCAGTCTGCTGCTTCGTCCCCTGTACAGATTTTGTTGTCATAGAGCAAATATTTGTCCCTTACATTTTTGGGGGAAAGATTGGGCATAACCACATTGGCGCCGGCAAGAATGCCTAGTTCCCTGCCTTGAGGATGAATTGTCCCAAGGGCCGTGGTGGCAGGAAGCAGGACGTCCGGTAGCATTAAACGAATAATGGCGAGCAAAAACAGTGTCAGTTCAAGGGTCCCCGCTTTTTTAGCTGCAAAGGGCGTTTGGTGATGGGGTATAAACGGGCCAATGCCGACCATATGAGGCTTTAGTTCCTTAATAAACAATAAATCCTCAACTAAACACTCTGTAGTCTGGTAGGGTGAGCCCACCATAAATCCACAGCCCACCTGATAGCCTATTCCTTTCAGATTATAAAGACACTGCTTTCTACTAACCGACGAAAGTTTTTCGGGATGTAGTTTACGGTAATGTTCGGCGTTTGCTGTCTCATGGCGCAGCAAATAACGATCCGCCCCGGCCTCAAAAAAGGCCTTATAACTTTCGTAACTTCTTTCCCCTATGGAAAGGGTAACGGCGCAATCCGGGTATTTTGCTTTAATGGCTTGGATCAGCTCAATTATTTTTTCATCGGTAAAAAACCCGTCTTCACCCCCCTGCAGCACAAAAGTACGAAAACCCAGGTCATAGCCTACCTTACAGCACTCGAGGATCTGTTCCTTGGTCAAACGATACCGCTTCGCTCCTCTGTTACTTTTGCGAATACCGCAGTAATAGCAATCATTTTGGCAATAGTTGGTGAATTCGATGATTCCCCGGATATATACATCATGGCCATAGTTTTCTACCCGGACAGCCCTTGCTCTGGTAAAAAGGTA
>JAAYSI010000145.1 GCA_012524045.1 Peptococcaceae bacterium
GCTGACCAAGGCTTGCAATATGTGCGAAGACCGGGTGGCCGAGGGCAAGATGCCAATGTGTGTTCAGCATTGCCAGGCCTGGTGCATGTATTACGGTGAAGTAGAAGAGCTTGTCAGTCAAATGAAAGAAGGAACCAGATGGACCCTTCTGACAAAATAGATGACATCTAGTTTCCTTTCAAATTACTCTTTTAAAACCTCACGGTGAAAGGCAAAAAATGCCGATTCGCCTGTGAGGATTTTTTTAGTTTTTATGTACTTGACAGAACATTTTTATAGAGATACAGTTATATACATAAGTATATAACTATACCAGAAGATAGTATTTAACCTTATAACTATGTTAACTATAAGTACGATCCCTTATTAAGGTGGTGAAAATGTTTGACCAAGCTATTTGATGAGAATAGGCCAATATTTCAACAAGTACGGGAAAAAATTGAGGATCAGATTATCAATGGCCAGTTAAAAGAGGGAGAGCAAGCTCCTTCGACCAATCAACTTGCGGATTTTTATAGGATTAATCATATTACGGTGTTAAAAGGGATCAATCAACTTGTGGAGGAGGGCATTTTATTTAAAAAGCGAGGTATTGGAATGTTTGTAGCCGCCGGGGCGAAAGAAAAATTACTAATTGCCAGGAAAGGGAGTTTTGTCGAAGACTATGTTATTCCTCTAGTGGAAGAAGCAGATAAACTGCGCATACCAACTGAAGAAATAATCGAAATGGTTAAAAAAGTGAAAGGAGGCAATCTACCATGACCTTTGATATTGAAATAAAAAATTTAACTTTGAAATATGGAAATTTTGAGGCCTTGAAGGATATAAATCTTAAACTGCCCAGCGGTAAAATCTATGGCCTAATTGGACGAAACGGTGCGGGCAAAACCTCGTTATTATCTTTATTGGCCTCGTTCAGAGAGCCAACAGCAGGCAGTATTCGGATCGCCGGGGAAGCTCCGTTTGAAAATCCTGAGATAATGCCGAATGTGGCCTTTATTTATAATCAAGATTTTAAAGAAGAAACGGAAAAAGTAAAAAGCTTGTTGGAAGTAGCTGAGCGCTATCGTCCCAATTATGATGCTAAATATGCCCAGGACTTGATTCGGAAGTTCAAGCTGGACTTGGAAAAACCGGTAAATAAGTTGTCCAAAGGAATGCAGTCGGCCCTGGTCGTAACCATAGGCTTGGCCAGTAGAGCGCCCATAACAATTTTTGATGAAGCTTATTTAGGAATGGATGCACCTACGCGAGAAATCTTTTATCAGGAATTGCTGGAAGATCATCGGAAGCACCCTCGGACTATTATTCTATCCACTCATCTGGTTGCTGAAATGGAATATTTATTTGAAGAGGTAATTATCCTAGACCAAGGCAGGATATTGCTTAAGGAAGATTATGAGTCTCTAATCTCTAAAGGGGCATCCTTTATTGGAGCGGCTGAAAGGGTGGATGCTTTCGTGGCCGGTATGAAGAAGTTAGGTGAAAAACGCTTGGGGAACACGAAAGCAGCTATAGTTTTTGGCGAGTTAAGCGAAGAAAAAATGAAAGAGGCCAGTAGACTTGGCTTAGAGATCGGGAACATGACTCTTCAAGAGCTATTCATTTATTTGACGAAAGGGGAAGAATATAATGAATAAAAGAAAGCATTACCCCAAAGTGGCAATTGATATGTTCTTTGTTCAGGGCGACTGGACCAAGTGGTTTCTTGGAATTATAACCATTGTTTATGTCATACAGGTATTTTTTGCTATTAAAAGCGGAAACAGCCAGGATGATTTCTTTGTTTCCTCCTTTGTTGCCTCCAATATATATATGTTCGTGATTGGAATTATAGCGGCTTATGTTTTTCTGCCTTTTTTTGTAAAAAACGGTGTTACCAGGCGAGATTACTTTAAAGGAGCCTTTCTAGCGGCAATTGGGCTTTCGCTTACAATTATGGTTTATTCTCTGATCTTAACAGGCTTAGAACGGTTAATTATCAATTTGGGCAATTTACCATTAGTGATTGATAATACAAGTATTGAGTTTTTTGAGAAAGATGAAGACATGATTTTATTAGGACAAATTATCAAATCGATTGTTGTTTCACCTTTTATTAGCCTAGAAAGCAATTGGCTTATTTCCCTTGTTCTTACCTGTTTAAATTTTATTGTTTCATATCTGATTGGCTGGCTAATAGGAACCGGTTATTATCGTTACGGCTGGCTGATTGGTTTTGGTTTTATAGGAATTGCTATTGTGTTAATGATGCTTTGGGATTATCTGTGGGGAAGCGGGGTTGATATCCCAATCTTCGGCCTAATCCTAGGGTCCGTTGTTTTCATTGCAATTATTTTACGAACTCTTTATGCTTTAATTAACCGAGTGGCAATCAGGTTGTAAATTCAACGAAAGGTAGGAAAATACTGTGAAATACGAATGGAGAAAACAGGAGAAAGACCTATATTTACCGAAGGCAAAACCTGTCTTAGTAACCGTACCGGAACAAAAATTCTTTATGATAAGCGGGCAAGGAGATCCGAATAAGGAAGAATTCGCTGAAAAGACAGCAGTATTGTATTCCTTAGCCTATGCTGTGCGCATGATGCCCAGACAAGGCTATACCCCGGATGGTTATTTCGAATATACTGTTTATCCACTGGAAGGAGTCTGGGATTTAACCGAAGAAGGAAGAAAACTAGCCACTTTAAATAAAGATGAATTAGTCTATACAATTATGATAAGACAACCTGATTTCGTTAGCCCGGAAGTAGCTGCCAGAGCCTTTGAGCAGGTAAGGAAGAAAAAACCCCATCCCTTATTGGATGAGGTGACATTTGCATCTATGGAAGATGGTTTAGCGGTCCAAATGATGCATATTGGCTCCTATGATGATGAAGCCAGAACTTTTGAGCAAATGAAAGAGTTTATAAAAGAAAATAATCTGGAAATAACAACGCTAAAGCATAGAGAAATTTATATTTCGGATCCCAGAAAAACTGAAAAAGCTAAACTAAAGACTGTTTTAAGATATAGGGTTCATCCGCTAAGTTAAATTATTTAGTTAGCCAGCATGATTTTTTCCAGTTCTAACGGACTTACAGGGGAGCCGTCTTTATATGCTCTCATATTTCCACCGGATATTTCGTCAATTAGGGCAATATGTTGGTCTTCCCCGACCCGGCCAAATTCAAATTTTATATCGTAGAGTTCAAGTCCCTTTTTAGCCAATTCTTCTTTGACGATATTGGCTATTTTTTTGGTTAGATCCCGCAAATGACCATATTCCTCTTTAGATAGTATGCCTAGCATATCTAAGGCGTCATCCGTGATTAAAGGATCGTTTCTGCTATCGTCTTTCAGGGTTACCTCTACCAAGGCATCCAAAGGTTGTCCCTCTTGGGCATATAGGCCATAGCGGCGAAGGAAGCTGCCTACGGCCCGATAACGGCAGATGACTTCCAGGCCTTTGCCGAAATGGGTAGCTTTTTGCACCTTCATTGTCAGTTCGTCAGGGTTAGCGTCAATGTAGTGAGTAGGTATACCTTGTTCCTTGATTTTTTCGAAGAAAAATTTTGTCAGTTGTAGGGCGGCTTTGCCGGAACCTTCCATGGTAAGGCCGACTTGATTGGCACCGGGATCAAACACCCCATTTTCTCCGGTTACATCGTCCTTGAACTTCAATAGATAATTACCGTCTTCTAATTCAAAGACATCTTTGGTTTTCCCTTTATAAACAAGTTTGATGGTAATCACTCCCGTAATAAAATAATTTAGTGCATAATCTGTCCTAATAATAACACTTAAAAATATCCTTAGTCAAAAGGTAAAATGACAGAAATATCCTTTTGAAGAATACCTTTATCTGCTAAAATAGTAATTACTTCTCAGACTAATGATAATTATTTATAATTATGATTAAATGGTTAATAATCAGAAGAAGTAATGCCGACTTAGGATGTGGGGAGATGCTAGCCAGGATAGGGGAACTGCTGAAAAAATTTTTTATTATTTCGGTGGAAGATAGATACCAAAATGCTTTTATTCACGAGATAAATACCATAAATGCAGCTAGGGTAAAGGTGTGCTCGGTTACTTTCATTATTTGTGAGATTGCCGTGATTACACTTTCGCTCTTAATAAAGCGAGAAAAATTGTTCAGCCAGCCAGATCTTTACTATTTGCTCATGTATATTCTTCTAACTGTGGGAATGGTCTTTTTTTTATTGTCTTTTATTAAATTGGGGAAGAATATTCAGCAAAACGCAAAGAAAATTCAAGTAGGCGGAGTGCTTTTCGCCAGTTTTATCCTTTTCTGGTGTGCCGGTATATCTTTATTGGATCAGTTGTCTTACGGTCAGATTGTAGTTTACCTTTCAGCTATTATTTGTATTGGAGTAATTCCCTTTTTTAAACCTATTGTTCTCTTGCTTATGTATGGAGGAGCCGAGGGTTTTTTTCTTATCCTGCAGCCCTATTTTCAACAATCGACTGAAATTATCTTTGGTAATGGAGTAAACAGCTTAACCTTCGTAATTTTTTCCCTCGTTATATCCCGGATGAGGTATAAAGGTTTTGCTGATGACTTTCAGAACAAAAGAATTATCCAGGAAAAAAGTGCTCTTTTGGAGGAAAAGAGCGTTCTTTTGAACGAAATTAACCTACTATTAATCGAGGCCAATCATAGATTGGAAAATTTGTCGCAGAGAGACAGTTTAACGGGAGTATATAATAGATTGGTGTTTGATCGAACCCTGAAAATGGAATGGGATAGGTGTAAACGCCACCACATACCTTTGACCTTAATGATGGTTGACATAGATTTTTTTAAGCAGTATAACGATACCTACGGGCATCAGGCTGGAGATGAATGTATAAAACGAATCGCAGAAATATTGTCGTCATCTGCCAGACGTGCTTCGGATGTAATCACTAGGTATGGTGGAGATGAGTTTGCTTTAATCTTGCCTCATATGAATCAGGAAAGTGCGCTTAAACTGGCTGAGGAATTGAGTAATAAGGTTATAGAGCTGTCCATCCCCCATGCCAATTCGACAGTAGCGGACTATCTAACAATCAGCATTGGAGCAAATACCCTTATTCCTTCGGCAGAGTTAACTATTCAGGATTTGCTTAGGAATGCGGATAAAGCTCTTTATGAAGCTAAGATGATTCGTAATAAAATTGTGATAAACTAAGAGTGGAGAGGTGATTTACCTTGTTATATTTAATATCTTCTATTCCGTTTTTAATACTCGCTTTTCTCGCTTGGTCTATAGTCAGGTTAAATAAGAAGATTGATGAGCTGGAACAAAGGATAGCTACCGGCTATGCCCCGATTCTTAGTGACCTGCACCGCAGGATTGAAGAGTTGGAGCGAGAAAAACGATTTAACGGCTAAGTATTAGCTAAAGGCCTAGCGAGAGCTTGTGTGATAGATTCCATAAGTTAGGGTTCGTAGGTCTTGAAAAAGCTGGAGCCTGGGGGGCACAAAAGTAAAGACTATGAGTAAAACAGCGTGAATGAGAAGCACCGCCAGCCCGAAAACGTTCAAGGTTTTGGAGTATTTTTTTCTAATAAGTACTCGGTAGCTGGCCACCTGGCAGAGGATGCAACCGAGGATGTAGGAGAGGACATCGATTACTAAAACCGGCCTTGCTGTAAACATAGTGTAGGTGTAAAAAATAACCAGAATAGTAGCCTGTAATATTAAGATTCCTAAACCTTTGGCGTAGAAGAAGTTAGAAGTTTTGTTGCGGATAAACCGGTATTCAATTACCGAGAAAAAAACTAGGGACCAAAAGCCGAGTTTCAAATGTTCCCAGACACTTTCGTTGACCGGTCCGATAATTCCGACGAGAACGGACTTTTTTGACCATTCATAGACAAAGCTTAATAAAGTGCCGACGATAATCAGAAAAAAGGCACCGAATATTTCCCATTTTAGAATATATTTCTTTTGTTTATTTTTCATAGCCCTACCACCTTTAACCCTTATTATTTGGATTAGCAAAAAAATCATGCTGGAAATTTTGCCAAGAAAGGTCTAAAGGTCTCAGGGTTTATTTTTTTATTCAAACGGTTTTAATATTTTTGTTATGAAGAGTCTTATTATCTAAAAGAAGTTTAAAAAAAGAAATCGGATAGCGGCTCTACATATTTATAGTCTTGGTGGCAATATTTTCGCTAAAAGTCCTGTCATGCTCGACAAAGAGCAGGGTAGGGCGATATTCGAGTAATAGTTCTTCGATCTGGATACGGGACAACACATCTATATAGTTTAGCGGTTCATCCCAAACATAGAGATGGGCTTGTTCACAGAGGCTTTTAGCAATTAAAACTTTTTTCTTTTGGCCGGCACTGAACTCCGAGATATCTTTTGCAAACTGAATTCTTGGGAAATCCAACTTACGGAGAATGGTCTTAAAAAGGCTTTCATCAATACCGGCCTCGAAGGCGAAGTCGGTCAGGTTACCTTGTAGAAAAGAAGTATCCTGGGGTACATAGGATATTTTGAGTTTACTGCCTTTCTTGAAAAAACCTGTATATTGAATTTCTTCGCCGCAAATTAATTTTAAAATACTGGATTTGCCGCAGCCATTGCTACCGCAAAGGGCAATCCGATCCCCCTGTTCGATAGTAAAACTTATTTCGCTACAAACACAGCGGTCGTCATAGAAGATGGAAACATCCTTAAGTTCCGCCAGTTTGTTAGTGTGATAAGGGATAGGGGCTATTTTAAGGTTGTCGGCCTGTTCTAGATTTTGAAGGAGCTTAGCTTTTTCTTCCAAGGCGGCTTGCCTTCGTTTTTCTATGGCTTTGGCGCGGGCCGTCATTTTAGCTGCCTTATGGCCGATATATCCTTTGTCAGGCTTTACGCCGGATGCATCCCTCCCACCAATTTTTGTTTTCTCGATCTTAGCGGCCCAGGAAGAAACCTCTCTGGTAGCACTGGTTAAACGTTTGATATCTTTTCTTAGCTTTTTGTCCTCCGCAAGTTCATAATTGTCCTGCATCTCTTTATTGCGCCACCAGGAAGAAAAGTTTCCTTTTTGAATTTCGATATTGGCTTTATTGATCGAAAGGACATGGTCGATACAATTATCCAGGAAAGCTCTATCATGGGATACCAGAATAAAGCCTTTTTTGGCCTTTAGGTAATCACTGACAAGCTGTCTACCGGTTAAGTCTAAATGATTAGTAGGCTCATCGATTAATAGAAAATTATTTTCTTTAAGAAATAAAGCAGCGAGTAGTAATTTAGTTTGTTCTCCATTGCTGAGAGTGTAAAAGGGGCGATATAGGATATCTTCGGAGATTTGCAAAATATTTAGCTCTCGCTTTAGTTCCCATTGCTGAAAATCGGGACAGATAGACTCGACGATATCTATGGAAAAACTCTGTTTGTCGGCAACCTCATAGGGAAAATACTCAAAGTCAACACTTGCTGTGATGGTCCCGCTATATTCATATTTACCAAGTAACAGTTTAAGAAAAGTTGTTTTCCCTCTACCGTTTCTACCAATCAAACCCAGCTTCCAATCGGAATCTATTTGAAAGCTTACATTTTCAAAGATATTATCGTAACTGCCTTCATAGGCAAAAGTTAGATTTGAAATGTTAATTAACGACATAAGCAGACCTCCCGGGAAAAAAATTAAAGCTGCAAGAAAGTTACTCTTGCAGCTCGCAAAATACATAGAATAATGCTCCCAGAGGGATAAAAAGATTCTATAAAAGAGTTATCAGGAAAGAATATATCAGAGCAAAAGATGAAGTAACTTTCTTGCTATACGAGCACGATAAAGCGACGGATTATTAACCCGTTTTCAGCGCCTTTATTGTGCTTTTAATTTTTATTAGCAAGAAAAATTACGCATCTTTTCAACTCCAATTCTTTAATACTACTATTTTAATTTACTACGAAGACCGGAAAAAAGCAAGATATCTGGTATTGGAGATTATCCATTTTTATTATCTGGAATTAGTGTTTACCTTTGGTGGTATGATTTATTATTTTAGGTAGGATTTGGGTATTAAGTGTCGAAGTAGTAATGAAAAAAGTAATTGAGTAGGGCATAGTGCAAAATTTTTAGCACTGGGTTTGGGAATATTCTGCAGAAGTTATCTTAAAATTAGATGATGAAGTGAAGAAGTATAAGCTGCCTATTTTCAATCATATTACTAGTATAAAATTATTGTAAAATGCTGTGTTAAATATTCGAAGGTTCAATGAGTCGCCATCCGCGGCGGCATCTATATGTAACACTTGTTGAAAGAGGAGAAACCCATGTTAAATCATAAAGGTAGTATTCCGTTGGAAACGAAAAGATTGATATTACGAAGGTTAAAACTTGAAGATGCACCGACTGTATTTAATAATTGGGCAAGTGATAAAGAGGTAACTAAGTTTCTACGATGGAATCCACATGCTGACCTTGGGGTAACTGAACAGTGGATTAGAGAGTGTGAAGAGATTTCTAAAGATAAATCACGTTATGAATGGGGAATAGTTTTAAAGGAAACTAACGAACCTATTGGTTCGATAGGGGCATTTAAAAATGCTGAAGAACCTTATAGATATGAGCTAGGCTATGCACTCGGTAAAAAGTACTGGGGCCAGGGATATGCTACAGAAGCATTGAAATGTGTGATAGATTTCTTAGTAAATGAAGTTGGGATTAAGCACTTTATATGTTCTCATGCCAAGGAGAATCCGGCTTCGGGTGCAGTGATGCGCCATGTGGGCTTTGTTTATAGAAAAGATGGAACTAATCAAAGCTATGATGGCTCAAGGAAGTTCGAATGCAAAATATATTATTTAGATATATAACTTGTGACTACTACGAAAAATAGAACATTCAACAGGTAGTCAGGAAATAAACATAAAAAATTGTGAAAAAGTTCTCTAGTTAAAGGAGGAAGGTAAATGGAGAAAAAGCACGTTACCTGCGTTTTTTGTGATCAGTGTTGTCATGTTTCGGTTGAAACAGAAAATGGGCTCATTAAGGCCATACATCCTTATAACCCTGCTGTTCCGGCTATTTGTTCCAAAGTTCAGCTCTGGGATTCCTATGTTAATCACCCGGATCGGGTAGTAAAACCGTTAAAGAATGTGGGTGAACGGGGAGAACCGAAATGGCAGGAGATAACTTGGGAAAGGGCATTGGACGAGATAAGTGAAAAACTAAAATCTATAAGCGCTAATTATGGTTCAACTTCGGTAGCTATCTCAGCTATGCCAATTAATTTACAGTCGGGAGCGGGGTTGGTGCGCCGCTTTGCGAACCTTATCGGTACGCCCAATTACATTACTCCGATGGAACTTTGTGTGGGGAATACAGCCCAGGTACACAGGACAACTTATGGGTGGTATACCGCACCTGTCTATGAAAAAAGTGATTGTATTGTTCTGTTTGGGCAAAACCGTTCCCTCGAAAACTGGCCGCAGGATTATCTCGGAATAATGGCCGCCCATCAGCGTGGCGCTAAACTCATCATGGTTGATCCCAGAAAAAATGAATTGGGAGAAAAGGCAGATTATCACCTGCCCATTCGTTATGGTACGGATGCGGCGTTGCTCCTTGGTTGGTTGAATGTCATCATCGAGGAAGCTTTATATGATCAGGAATTTGTCCAAACCAAGACCGTTGGCTTCGAACAACTGGCCGAGCGAGTCAAAGATTATCCTCCTGAGCGTGTGGCTGAAATAACAGGGCTTGATGCGGAATTGATCCGCGAAACCGCCAGGGTCTATGCCAACTCGGAAAGGGCGGTCATCCCTTGGGGTGTGGTTACGGATATGCAGAAAAATTCGACTTCGGCCCTACGCTGTCAATGTATTTTACGGGCCATCTGTGGCTTCATCGGTAAAAGCGAAATGGTGGTAGGCCCTGGTACTGGCGTTCTCTCCGTTTCCGAATTGGAAATGCATGATGCCCTCTCTGAAGACATTAAGGCCAAACAGCTCGGGACAGAAAACTATCCGCTTTTTACTTATAAGGGTGCAAGCCTGTTTAAAGACGCTTCCATAGAAACCTTTGGCTATCCACATTACAACATTGCCGATGGCAGTTGTATGGCTCATCCGCCTACGCTGTTTGAGGCAATGCGCACGGGAAGACCCTATCCGGTCAAAGCTATTTTGGTGCTGGGCAATAATACTTTATTGAGCTTTGCTAATCAAAAAGGAATTTTAGAAGCATTCCTGAACCAGGAATTGGTTGTAGCTTATGAAAACTTCCTGACACCCACTGCCCAGTTGGCTGATTATGTTCTCCCTGGGGATATGTGGTTGGAGCGGCCAGCCTTGGGACCGGCCATTGAAGTGAGGCCAATTCTTACTACTTCCCAGCAAGTACTTGCCCCTAGAGGGGAATGCAAAAATATCTATGACGTGCTTAAGGGCTTAGCAGAGCGCCTGGGATTGGCAGAGTATTTTCCCTGGGCAAATGTTGAAGCATTTTATGATTGGCGCTTAGCTCCGCTGGATCTGACTTGGGAACAGGCTTCGCAAAAACCCGCTATACCGTTGAAACCGGCAACGGATGGTAGCAGGTTCGGCACGCCTTCCGGAAAGGTAGAACTGTACAGCAGCGTTTTAGAGCAACTGGGCTATGATCCGCTTCCCTATTTTAGAGAACCGGACGATCCCACGTTGGCTGAAGAATATCCGTTGATCGTTTTTGTTGGACTTAGGGAACCAACTTTTTATAACACTTGTTTACGGCAAATTCCTGAATTACGGAAAAGAATACCGGAGCCATTACTCTTAATGCATCCAGAGGATATGGAAAAATATGGACTTAAGGAAGGAGAGTGGGTATGGGTAGAAACTCCAACCGGGAAGCTTCAAATCATTGTTAAAGCCGATTCCGTGCAGCCGCCGGGTACCATCCGGATCCCTCATGGCTGGTGGAAACCGGAAAAACCTCAGGGTCTGAAGAACCACCTCTCTGATGCTATGTTATAAAATGACGGAATGATTTTATCTGATCATCCGGATAACCTTGATCCGGAACAGGGTTTGCCAAATCTCCGGGGTGGAATCCGCGCCAAAGTTTATCGGGTAGGATGTCAAGAAAATAATTTTGACATCTAACTTATAATCGTGTAATATCACAATAAAGTCTATTTTAGACTAAAAGGAGGGTGCGATTATGCTGGAAGTTACCGAAATCGCGGCTCAAAAAGTTAAAGAGGTTATGGTTAGTCAAAATCAAGAAAATTCCTACCTAAGACTATATATAGCCGGCTTTGGCTGTGGCGGGCCCAATTTTGGAATGGCTCTGGATGAGTCGAAGACAGCTGAGGATGATGTCTATGAAGCTCATGGGATTACGGTTGTAGTAGAAAAAAACCTTGCTCCGTATTTAGAAGGTGCTGTATTGAACTATGTAGAATCTGAATACGGCAGTGGTTTTCAACTTAAAACACCTAATCAACCGGATTGCAGCGGAGGCTGTAGCTCCTGTGGTTCGTAGATAACCTTACATTATTGGAATAGCCTAGAAAAAGGTGCTGTTGGGACAAATAAGCTTTGTCTGGCAGCACCTTTGCAGTCCTATAAATAGAGGAGTGAAGAGAAATGGGGATTGTTATACGAGAATATGAAATTGATGATATTCCGGCGATGTGCGAAATCTGGAATGCCATAGTCGAGGACGCCAATGCTTTTCCTCAAATGGAAAAGTTGACTTTAGCTGAGGCGGAGATTTTTTTTGCCTCGCAGTCCTTTACGGGTGTGGCGGTTGAAGGTGATCAGCTGTTAGGTCTCTATATCCTTCATCCTAATAACATCGGCCGTTGCGGCCATCTGGCTAATGCTTCTTATGCCGTTAAAGAAGGTTTGCGGGGCAAAGGTATTGGAGAAAAGTTGGTGCGTCATTCGATCCAGCAAGGAAGCGAATTAGGTTTTAAAATTTTGCAGTTTAATGCTGTAGTTTGCACCAATACCCCGGCGATCCATCTGTATGAGAAAATAGGATTTCGGAGGCTGGGAACAATCCCCGGAGGCTTTTTGACCGGAGAGGGAGTTTACCAGGACATAATTTTATATTATATCGAGTTACCCTAAGCAATTTGAGATTCTTGAGTTATGAATTGGAGCTACAAAAAAGACCGTCAGTTTGACGGTCTGCTAATTCTACCACGTTTCTTGATAGCGCTTCCTTATGACTTGAAGCTCACTTTCCAGTTTGGATCTGATCTCAGGGTTCTCGGCATTAGCGAGTTCATCTTCTTTGATTTTTAGTAAAATGGCCAACATCAAGTCTTCCAATTATAGCCCCCCCTTTATAGTAAATAAAGTATTCATAATTGTTATATCAATTATAACACTTCAAAAGGTTTTCTTCTAGAACTTTTCACAATATTCGCAAACTTGGGAATTATATCACAAAAGGGACAAGTTCGAATAGTTTATGATTAGTGAATTATTTTACTAGTGGAACATTAGTGAAATATGTTGCAAGCCGTTGTGAAAAGTGGTACAATTGGGACGGCCTCGAAGGAAAGGGGCCTTATAATTAGCAGGCGTAATGAAACAAGGTTTCAATAAATAAAACACTAGAAAAGGGGTGCTAGATATGGCAGATTTCAATCTAAAAGGAAAAATTGCAATCATTACAGGAGCTTCCAGTGGTTTAGGTGTACAGTTTGCTGAGGCCTTAGCTAAAGAAGGGGTAAAAATTGCCCTAGTTGCCCGTCGTGTGGAAAAATTAAAGCAGGTACAAGAACAGATCAGTGCATTAGGGGTGGAATGTCGTTATTATCCCACCGATGTAGCCAGCGAAGAACAAGTTAAGAATATGGTTGAAAATGTGGTCAAAGATTTTGGTCGGATTGATATTCTGGTGAACAATGCGGGTGTAGCAGCATGCGAGCCGCTTGAGAGTCATAGTGTGGCTAGTTGGGAAAAGACTATAAATATTGATCTGAATGGAGTATTCCTTGTTACCCGTTATGTAGGGGAAGTAATGGTTAAGCAAAAATACGGCAAAATTGTCAATATCGCTTCCATGTATGGTGCATTGGCAAATAAATTTGTTCCTGCATCCTCTTACCATGCTTCCAAAGGCGCAGTTATTAACTTCACCAGAGCTGCTGCGGCCGAATGGGCCAAATATAATATTACTGTCAACGGCATAGGTCCAGGCTTCTTTGTATCGGAAATGACTGAAGATCTGACTAAAGTGGAAGCCTTTATGAATTTTGTCAAAAACAGATGTCCTATGGAAAGACTAGGAAATCCCGGTGAGCTGAACGGGGCGCTCTTGTTGTTAGTATCCGATGCCTCCAGCTATATCACAGGGCAGACAATCTTTGTGGATGGCGGTTGGACTGCAGTCTAATTAAGTAGGATTAGAAAAGCTTAAAACAGCAAAAAGTAGTATCAGAGTAGAAGTCTTACATTCCAATGAGGCTTCTACTTTTTATATGTATGTCCACCGTTTCTCTCGCCTGTTTTTAATACTCATGATATAATAAAAAAATATTACTTAAGAAAAACTTGTAAGGATAAAAAATGAATAAAGAATGAAATAGTAAGAAATAAAAAACAGGGGGCAATATAATGGGTTTGCAATTAGAAAGAATGCATTATTGGCTTTACGATAAAATCGTAATGGCCGAAGAGATTGAAGAGGATATAGTGGGGTGGGCAAAAGACCGGGCCCTTCCGGCAGACGAATGGCAGCGGGATCTATGGGAAAAATACGGAAAACCGACCGGTGGCAAGCCGTTGAAAGAGATAATCAATGCCTCTAATAGTTTTGGTTGGCTTGAAGATAAAATTAATAGTGTTGAATATAGACAGGCTGCATTGATTACCGCCATTTTAAGCGAAAATCCTCAATACATAGAAGATCTTGCGAAAATATTTGCCAAAAGAGGGGAAAAGGCAGCCGAGGAGTATAGTGGGGTTATTCCTAAGGATCCGGAAGAAGTGTATATTTTGTTAAATGATTACTTGCTGGATGGAATGCCCAATCAACGGGCTAATCAAGTGCTCGATGGCAATGAAAATCTAATCATTTGGCGGAACACTAACTGTCTGCATGCGAAATATTGGGAGGAAGTTAACGGAGACATTAAAAATTTCTATGTGCTGAGAGAAGCTTGGGTCAAGGCTTTTGTAGAGAAATTAAGTACCAATTTTGAGTATGAAAAAAGGCCTAACGGCAATCAAAAAATAATGCTCAGGAGGTAAGAGATGCTCTACATCCGCAATGATTCCATTAGTCCTTACTATAATCTTGCTTTCGAGGAATATGTGTTAAAAAATTTGAAAGACGAAGAGAGTTTTATCTTGCTTTGGCAGAACGAACCCTCGGTGATTATTGGCCGTTTTCAAAACACTATTGCCGAGATTAATACTGAATATATCGAGGAAAAGGGGATTAATGTCGTCAGAAGAATCACCGGTGGCGGGGCGGTATATCATGACCTAGGTAATTTAAACTTCTCTTTTATAGTGAGCGATAACCAAAGGAATATTGATTTTAGAAAATTTACCGAGCCGGTTGTCAAAGCTTTGGCTAAAATGGGTATTAAAGCTGAGCATACCGGTCGTAACGATATAACCATAGACGGTAAAAAGTTTTCCGGTAACGCCCAATATCATTATAAAGATAGAATATTGCACCACGGGACTTTATTGTTTAACTCCCGTTTGGAAAATGTGCAACAAGCTCTAAATGTCAAACCTTCTAAGATCGAAGCAAAGGGGATAAAATCTGTCCGTAGTCGTGTGACCAATATCATTGACTATCTGGAAACTAAGGTCACCATAACCGAGTTTCGGGATTTGTTGCTTACATATTTATTTGACGGAGAGGCGATAAGAGAATATCAGCTTACGGAGCAGGATCAGGCCAACATCGAGAAGTTAATGCAGGATAAATATTTAAGCTGGGACTGGAATTACGGGAGTTCGCCCGCTTTTAATCTTACTAGAAGTGAGCGTTTTGCCTGCGGCGAAATTGAAGTTGGCCTGAATGTAAATAAAGGGCTGATTGAGGCCTGCAAAATATATGGAGATTTTTTCAGTAACGAAGATATAGATGAACTGGCTGCTAAATTTGTAGGTGTAAGATATAAGAAGGAAGATTTGGCTGCTTTATTAAAAGATATAAATCTGAGCAAGTACTTCTTAAACTTGACGCAGCAAGAGTTTTTACAGCTTTTAATTTAAATATTTGTCTAATAAATGCTTGTCTGATTACCAAGCAGCCACCATACCGTCGGCCCGCGGTTCGGTTCCGCCGGCTAGGATACCTTGCTGATCGCGCCAGATAATTTGGCCACGACCAAATAGGCTGGTGTCCAAAGACAATTCTATATCATGTCCCAGTCTGTGTAAGCCCTGAGCGATATGCTCGGGGA
>JAAYSI010000146.1 GCA_012524045.1 Peptococcaceae bacterium
ATAAATTGGGGCAATGTGTCGTGGCCGAAGGGGTTGAGCAGGAGAAACAGCTTGATTATTTACGAGACTACTGTTGCGATTGGATACAGGGGAACCTTATCAGCACACCGCTTGATGAGGAAGCTGCTCTTGCATTTATTAACAGGCATATGAGTATCTATCAGGATTCAGCCGGCTACCGGAACTAAAGTTTCAATACTGGTAAGCCGCTTTCTTTATACCTTAACGGAGGAGTTATTTAGATGAGAAAGTATTTTTTCATAGTTTTAATTGTTATTATAATAGTTTCATTTCCAGCCTGTTCAGGCGACAAAGATGCCCCTAAACTACTCAGCAAAGAAGGCATTGCCCCTTACGAATTAACAGATAAGGAATCCTACTTATTGCAATCCTTTGGAATAGAGAATGATTCGCAAATCATTGCTTTTAATGCACCCAAAGAAGCCATCAGTATGGAAGTTAATGTTTATAGATTGAAAGATTACGCTGATTGGGAAAGTATTGGTGGAGGTGCTATATCAATAGGGGAGGAAAGGATTCCCGCTGAAAAATTAACAGGAGTTTTTACAATGTTACTGAAAGAAAACTATTCTATTGAATTTAACGTAAATTGCTGTGGCAGAGCCTCTTTTAAAACGAGTCAAACAGATATTGATAGAAAGTATATGGCATTCGCCAAAGCCTTTTTGATAGAGTTTCAGAAAATAGAAATAAACAAAGAAATACCGGTTGCTATTATGGTATATGACAGTGGTACAAGTATGCGAAGCTATTCCTTACAAGATTATTTTGAACCGTCAAAATTTCACGGAATGGATTTGGTTCAAGCTGTAACATTAACGTTTACCGATAAAGAGTTATAAATTAATTGACTTGCTAAATCTAATAAAAAGAGTTCCGCCGAGTTCTTAAAATCAATAAAAGCTGACGGAACATACATAGAATTTTTGTTTTAAAGCTTTTTCCTTCCTAGCAGGATAGTTAAGTCGATAGTTATCTCCAATGAATTCATCTTTAGAATCTTTTGTAAACTGACTTCTGTTGCACTCCAAGATAAAGGGGTCATTTGAATTAGATCTCTAATAAGTGCATTATCTAAAATCCTAGTGTAACGCACATTCAGAATGTCCAGAATATCAAGATTGTCGCGAAATAGCTCAAGGGTTTTGTCATTAGAATAATGTTGCTTATTTGTTTTTTCGTATAGAATTTCTCTTATTTCTTGAAGATAGTCTTTATCAGGAACAACCTTTATGACTAGCCCCTCATCTTCAAGTATTCTCTGAAACTCGGAATAATTAGCCGGCGATAAAATGTTAAGGATGAGATCGAACTGTTTATCGTAAAATGGACATTTTGCTAAATCTGCGACGCACCAAATACAACTTTTATAATGCCTTGAAGCAGCAATAATAGCTTCTTTAGAAATATCTACACCTACACCTAAAAATTCATATGGTATACTTTGGTTTATTTTCTGAAGTATGCTGGAAAGATTAGAGCCCTCACCACAACCGGCATCTAGCACTTTCGTAACTTCGTTTTTAAATGCTGCTCGATTCATTACACTTTGGGTAATTCGTTCGTATAGCGGTTCAAAGAAACCGCTTTTACTAAGGGTTCTCCGTGATTTAAACATCTTTTTATCATATTTGTTATTAACGGAACGAGATAACAGGTTGACATAGCCATACTTGGAAATGTCGAAACAATGATCATTTGAGCATATTAAACTTTTGGCATTGACTACCCTCATTTGCTTGGAGCATATTGGACATCTGAAAATTGTATGTTGCTTTTGGAAAAAAGTACTGGCCGGATGATTGTTTTTGGACATAAAAAAACACCCTATCTTAATAAACGGTGAGTCTGATAATCTGTACCTCTCATTTAAAAACTATCATTACTATTTGTCTTATTATAGCAGATTGTTTTATATGATAAAAGATTGGCCATGGCGTTAAAAGAATTATTCTAATCCTTAGCCGATTTTTTTTCTAAAGCGAGAGGACTAGTTTTTCTAAATAACCACGAGGCAAAACTCCACCAAAAAAGGAAAATCAAGTAGGCCGGTATAGGGTAGAGCCAATCAACGAAGTCAAATAGTTCGATATTATGTACGATATACCCAAAACCAAGGCTAAAACAAGCCCAGGTCAATATATACGGATATCTGAAAGCTTTTTTTGCGGGCAAAAAATAGAGAAAGATCATAATAGTAACCGTCCAACAAAGTGGGGATAGGGATATCATTTTTAAAACATAGAAGATTCCTTGATTTTTAAACCACATAACACCAAGAATATTCTGCATGAAACCGACAGTTATTATATCACCCAGTCCGCCTATAAGAATTCCATAAATCAAATATTCTTTATAATTTATTCTGGGGATAAAGATTAATGTTAAGCAAAAAGTCATGACCAGAAATACAGGATAAAATAATAATCTTATTATTTCAGTCATATCTTTTATTCCTCCAAAATCACGGATCTTCTATCTAATTATTTGCCTAAATAGATAGCTTTATTCAAAACTAATTATTACTTGTATGAACCGGTAGAAGAATCGGATAAGTAGTATAAAGAACGTAATAACAACAGGCGGTGCCTGCGCTGTTACGGAGTGGGTAATAGCAAACTATTTAAGGTTTTGAAGTAGGCGATTAATAGCATTTTGGTAATCTTTCTCGGCTTGCTGTTGGAGTTGTTGTTTCAGATTATTAACGATCTCAGGCTTCTTTTCTTCCATTGTGGCTATATAATCATTCATTAAGTCTTCCATTGCCTGCAATTTAGAGCTTATTATATAGGATTGATACTGTGACAATTCTTTTGTTATGTCTTTGATATATTTACTATTATAATTTTGCAGAGCAGTTTCGATGGCTGAAGCTTTTTTATCGATGGCTTTTGTGATATCCGATCCATAGGCCGGTAGTAAGTCTGACAGTTTATTTACCATTCTCGAGTAAAGGGTATCAACGAAGCCAACTGGTTCATTTCCTTGAACATATATTGCTTCAAAAGAAATATCTTCGGCATATACCGTGGACGCACAAAAAACAGTAATTAACATCGATATTAAAACTATTCTAATTATTTTCTTTGTTTTCTTCATAATTATCTCCTTATTAATATAATTTTAAAGCTATTATTTCCATCAGTTAATATTTCTATTTTGTAATTTTAACCAGAAAACCAAATAGGGTTGACAATACTGCTATACCATTTTGTGACACAAAGTTTATAAAACCTTATATTTATTTATGGTAGAATAAGGTTAGACTTCTTATGCAGATAAGGGAGTGTGTTTGATGCGAGCACTTTATTCTATCTTTTTCTCGGTGGTATTTTTATCTGCAATAGTTTTAGGTTGCTCAGCATCAGTTGATTCAAAAAGTATAGCTAAAGAGGTTGTTACCCAATATAAGGGCCAATTATATAACATCACGGATTACAATAAATTTGATGTAATAGTTGGACAGAACGAAAAACTAACTAGCTATATTGAGGATTTTAAGGATTATATGACCGAAAAGGGTCACGAGCGTTTTGGAGCTAATCGTATTTGGGCAACACCCTTACAGGCATGTAACAAAGGTAAGTTTTTTTTAAAAATGACAAATATTGAGTTTAATACTATTAAAGAAGAAGATGACAAGATTATCATGGAATACACATTAATTCTTGATGCTGTTAACGTTGAAACGGGAAGCAATACTACATCAGACGAAACAGGAGAAATAATACTTATTAAGGAAAATAATGCATGGAAAATCGACCATAATCGGTTTGAAGTTGCAGATTTGATTGAACAGGAGCTCGGAATGAAAAAAGGCGCGGTTATTAAATTTTAATAGTTCTAAAAAAATAAACAAATATGGCAAAAGGGCGGAAACTAATATTGGCTTCCTCCTCTTACTAATAAATCTTTAAAATAGACAGGAACTAACGAAAAAAAAGAGAATATTAGACAACATATTGGCGATTATAAACGTTAACGAAAGGAAAAGGCGTGGATATGGATAGCCGCAGGAGTTACTGCTTAGGGGAATAATCAAAATAAGAAAATGAAGGTGGTGGAAGGAAAAAACAGTCCAAAGTGAAGTAACGAAAACCTTTGTTGAGATGAATATTATGAAGGAGCGAGTACAAAATGAAAAAAGAGATTAAAAGCAATGTTTCTTGGGTAGGCAAAGTTGACTGGGAGCTTCGCCATTTTCATGGACACGAGTACTCTACACATAAAGGTTCAACATACAATTCCTATTTGATTCAGGAAGAAAAGACGGTTTTAATTGATACGGTATGGAGTCCTTTTGCCGAAGAATTTGTAGAAAATCTGGCCAAGGAGATTGACCTGCAAAAAATTGACTACATTATTGCTAATCATGGAGAAGTTGATCATAGTGGTGCGCTACCTGCCTTGATGGAACGTATTCCTGACACACCTATATATTGTACAGCTAATGCTGTTAAATCTTTAAAGGGGCAGTATCATCAGGATTGGAATTTTCAGGTGGTAAAAACAGGGGACAAATTAGATATCGGCAACGGCAAAGAATTAATTTTTGTGGAAATGGCGATGTTGCATTGGCCTGACAGTATGGCCACTTATCTGACCAAAGACAATATCTTGTTCAGTAACGATGCTTTTGGACAGCATTACGCAACAGAGAGTTTGTTTAATGATTTGGTGGATCAGTGCGATCTGTTTTATGAATCGATGAAGTATTATGCCAATATACTGGTCCCCTTCAGCCAGATTCTGCGTAGAAAGCTGGATGAAGTATTGGCGCTGAATCTGCCGATAGACATTATTGCCACAAGCCATGGGGTTATCTGGCGGGACAACCCTATGCAGATTGTGAACAAGTATGTAGAGTGGGCTAATGATTATCAGGAAAACCAAATCACGATCATTTATGACACCATGTGGAACGGTACAAAAAGACTGGCTGAAAAAATTGCCGAGGGAATCGGGTTAGCCGATCCGGATGTTGTTGTTAAAATATATAATCTCCCTAAAAGCGATGTTAACGATTTAATTACTGAGGTTTTTAAATCCAAAACCGTTGTTCTGGGTTCACCGACTTTTTCGAACAGTATTTTGCATTCCGTGGCAGGGTTCATCCAATTGGTCAAGGGGCTGAAGTTTAAGAACAAGAAGGCTGCAGCCTTCGGCTGTTACGGTTGGAGTGGGGAAGCGGTTAAGGTTATAAACGGCCTGCTAAAAGACGCCGGTTTGCATATAATTGATGATGGCTTCAGAAACCAATGGAACCCGGATGAAGATCAACAGGCCAAAGCTTTAGAATATGGTATGAAAATAGCTAAAGCGTAAAAATAGTAGATATATACCGCGCCTATTTTGAGGCATTGTGGCCTTAACATTTTAAAAGGTGGGGAAAAGATGATAAGATTCTTTTGCATCAATACCTGTGGCACCTGTCGTAAGGCGAAAGCTTGGCTTTCTCAACGACAAGTGGAGTTTGAATACCGCAATATTTCCAAAGAACCGCCTACAGAGGACGAACTTAGAAAAATAGCAAAGCTCGGAGG
>JAAYSI010000147.1 GCA_012524045.1 Peptococcaceae bacterium
AGCCGGTATATCTGATTATCACTTTAAAAAGGTATTCTTTTATCTTACAGGGTTTACACTCAGTGAATACATCAAAAACAGAAAGCTATCAGAGGCCAATAAGGATTTATTAAATGGAGAAAAAGTAACGGATGTAGCTTTTAAATATGGTTACCAGTCAATAGACGGATTCACCAGAGCCTTTAAAAAATGGAGTGGCTTTTTACCCTCAGATGTAATCAAAACAAAAACCTCTAAATCCTTTCCTAAACTTTCATTCATAATAACGGTCAAAGGAGGAACTACTATGGAATTCAGAATAGTAGACAAACCGGCGTTTAATTTAGTCGGCGTAACTAAACGTGTTCCTATGCAATTTGAAGGTATTAATTACGAGATTGTTAAACTTGCTGAAAGCATAACAGACGAACAAAGAGAGGAAATGCACGCTCTGCAAAATATTGCCCCGTATGAAATTGTAAATGCTTCTTATGATGCAGACGCAAATTTCTTAAAAGAAGAAGGCTATTTGACTCACATGATAGGAGTTTTAACTACGGAAGATAAAGTAAGTGAGCGATTGGAAAAAGTGCCGGTCCCTGCCTGCACCTGGGCGGTATTTCCCAATGAAGGACCCTTTCCATCAACGTTACAGCAAACCATGGCCCGAGTATATTCCGAATGGCTTCCTTCTTCCGATTACGAAGTAATCAATGTTCCAACTTTTTCTTTTACTAAAATGGATAAAAATAAAAAAGACTACGCTTATAGCGAAGTCTGGATTCCTGTTCGGAAAAAATAAAATTGTTGCTTATCTTTTTATAATTTCAATATAATTATTAGCCTACTTCGTCGCAAAAGATTCAGCATATGGCATAAAAAATCCCTGGGGGTGCTGGCATACATTACAAATATCCGGCGCCCCTTTGCCTACATGAATATTGCCGCAGACCGTACATATCCAGGCAATTTCTTCTTCCCTCCTGAATATGGTCCCATTTTCTATCTCCTCAGCCAATCTACCAAACCTATCGGCGTGAGTTTTCTCAATTTTGGCTATGCCCTCAAAAATATGCGCAATTTCTGGAAAGTCCTCTTCCCTAGCTATCTTGCCAAAAGCCTTATATACCTCGTCCCATTCTTCCAACTCATTATGTTGAGCTGCCCTCAGAGCCTTAACCGTATCGTCATACAAATCAACGGGATAAGCTCCGGAAATCTGAATATTATCGCCGGCAAAGTCTTTTAATCTTTGATAAAAAACTTTAGCATGGGCTCTCTCCTGGTCTGCAGTGTAATCAAATACAGCCCCAACTACATAAAAACCTTCCTTTTTCGCGGCAGACGAGGCAATATTATAGCGATTCCTTGCCTGGCTCTCCCCGGCAAATGCCCTCATTAAATTTTCATAAGTCTTGCTCCCTTTTAAGTTCATCGATCTCTCTCCTTTTGTTCTTCGATATAATAAGCAATTTTAGTTATTCCTCTTCTTTTAGTTTTTAAAATATTACATTATTTATTTATTGCAATTTTTACAAATATTTTTTTGCTAGAAGAATTATCCTTATAAAAAAAATAACTCCAGCTTATTCTGGAGTGTTATCATTTTTTACATATAATATCTCCCAGGCTTTTATCCTTCCGTGGACACAGGTAAACTGTGCGTTTTATCTTGGTCCAGGCCAGTTTTTTCTTAAAACTGCGGAACCCTATAAAACATTCAACTACATATATGATTTTCTTTAAAAAGGGTATCATAATACCTTTGCGATTTCAAGTTTGGACACTTACCCTCCTGGAATCAAATCATTCAGCTGCCATAGACTCCCACCATAAATCCATAAGGTCTAATTCGGGATTTAAGAAGACAGTTTCCCCAATTTTAGGAACAATTAAGTCCACATTTTTATTTTTAGCCTCTTTTAAGGCTCGCTCTATAGGGTCGAGCCAACCGTGGCTAGCTAAAGTAAAGGCCCCCCAATGCATTAACATCATCTTTTTCCCATTTACATCTATATTTGCTTGCACCGCTTGCTCCGGAGTCATATGCGAATTCGGCCAACGTTTATCATACTGGGCTCCTTCAATTAAGGTGATATCAAAAGGCCCATATTTCTTTCCGATTTCTTTAAAATGGGCAGCATAGCTTCCGTCCCCGCTAGTGTACAAACGGGTATTTTGGCCTATTAGGACCCAACCTCCCCATAGGGTTGAGTTTCGCGTAGAGAGCTTTCTTCCGGAGAAATGTTTGGCTGGGGTTAAAACAAGGGTTAGGCCTTCATATTCCACCTCTTGCCACCAATTGAGCTCCGTAATTTTTTCGGCCGGAACACCCCACCGGAGCAAATGAGCGCTAACTCCCAACGGAACAAAAAAATGCGCTACCCTGTCTCTCAGCTTTACAATGGATTGATAATCCAGATGGTCGTAATGGTCATGGGTAATAAAAACCGCATCGATAGGCGGCATCTGGTCTATAAGATGCAGCAGATCGTCACTAAAGCGTTTGATTTTTACAAAGCCCACCGGTGAAGCACTAGACCCTAGCATCGGATCTATTAACATTTTTTTATTATCTATACTCAGTAAAAAAGCAGAATGTCCAAGCCAGGTTAAGTTATCCTCTTCGCTCTTTATCCTGTTCCAATCCAGCTCAGACATCGGAATTTTAGCGGAAGGCCTACGTTCGGAAGTGCTTGCCACTGCTAAGTTTGCTGAAGGGTTCCCGGTCCTTTCGGCGGAAGCTTCGTTAACAAACCTTCCATCAACAAAATTGCTAAATTGTTTATAAGCTTCTTTTTGTTCCTGGGTCGGTTTACCGCCAAAAGCTGGGGAAAGGTTAACAAACAGGATAATGCCAAGACCTGAAGCAACTAAAAAGCCAAATATAAATAATACCATCTTTTTCATATTTCCTCCCGGTAAATTAATGTTTTGCCAGGATTCTTTGGTTTATTTTACCGCATTCTTTGATTCCTTCTACCATAAGGATAAAAATGCACAGTCATAATACCATAATGTGGCTACAGGTTCAAACTACAGCAGGAAATAGACCTGTGGGCGCAGAATTGATAACAAAAAATTAAACTAGGAGGAAAGAGATGCCAAGATTTAAAAAAATATTCGGAGTAGTTCTCGCGACCATGTTGTTTGTAACCACTCTTTCCGGGGCGGCCGCAGGCCTGCCTGCTACCCTTTATCAGTCCGCCTCCCATCAAATTATTTCTGCCGGAGTAACTCTTGAACATCTATCCAGGTTCACAGCAGACGGTTGGCTAAATATTAAGGTTTTAAGAATTGATACTGAAAACCCTAATGTCCAAATTGATACTTTAGCCAATAACAAAATTACAGACAAGTTGTTATCTATTCCGGCGCTGGCTGAAGCTAACGGGGCAATAGCCGCAGTTAATGGAGGCTTTTTTAATCCTTTGGGCGGAGGCAGGGCCTACCCAGATGGACCTCTGGTCAAGGACGGAGAGCTGTTAGCAACACCCGGCTGGTATAACAAAGCCAAAGATGAGATGGCTTCCTTATCCTTAACGGACAGCGGTCGTATACTCTTTCATTATTGGAAAAATGACCTGGTCTTAACAGGACCTGATAATACGGAATTTCCTGTTTCGCAATACAATCAGCCCAGTCGCAAAAACTATCAGGATATTACTGTTTGGGATCAGAAATGGGCCGAATCCACCTTGGGAGCCTCAGAAGCTTATCCTGATTTGGTGGAGATTTTAGTGATTCAAGGACGAATAAAAGATATTCGTCAGGCTCTGCCTGCCGTGGAAATTCCGGCCAACGGTTTTGTGATAATTTCCCGCGGAGAGCAGGCTGCGAAGCTTTTGCAAAGCCTTAAACCCAGAGACAGGGTGGAATTTAAAATCAACTCCACTCCGGACTGGTCAGATTTACAGATGTCAGCCAGCGGAGCTTCAATTCTAGTTAAGGACGGTGAAATACCTGAAAGTTTTTCCTATCAGACCAGCAGTTTTAATCGCCGAAATCCCCGGACTCTAGCTGGCAGTTCTGAGGACGGTCGCGAGTTAATCTTGGTGACGGTAGACGGGAGGCAAGATAATAGCATTGGCTTGACCCAAATGGAAGCAGCCGAGCTCATGCTGGAACTAGGAGCCTACAACGCCTTGATTTTCGATGGCGGTGGTTCTACTACCATGGTTGCCAGAAAACCGGGAACAACTTCGCTGGAACTAGTCAACGTCCCCTCGGAAGGCGCTCTTCGAGCTGTAACAAACGGAATAGGGATCTTTTCCCGCTTTTCTACTGAATACTCTGCCCTGCCTTTAGCTAAGCTTATCATTGAAACAGATGATACCAGTATTTTTAACCGGACTTCGAGAGAATTTACACTTTTAGGAGTAGACCGTTATGCTAATCCTGTAAAGCTAGATCTCGACCAAGCCCGCTGGGCTGTTCAGGGAATCGAAGGAAGATTTGAAGGTAATGTCCTTTATCCGGAGTCAGTAGGAAAAGGAAAGGTTACTGCCCGAATCGGTGAAATTGAAGCCGAGATCGAAATCTATTCCTTGGATACTCCCGTTAAACTGGACTTAAATCCCAGCATGTTAAGAGTCCAAAAAGGGGAAGAACAGCCTCTCTTGGTAACAGGCTATGACGAAGAAGGCTTTCCGGCCCTAATCCGACCGGAAGATCTGAGCTTTGAGGTAAAAGGAGAAATTGGAGAAGTGGTAGATGGAGCCTTTAAGGCTACAGCCGTCGGAACAGGATACATTGAGGCCACTGTAGGGGATGTTATGGCCTATAGTGCGGTATCAGTTTTTACGGAAGAGGAGGAAATTCTCAATTCCTTTGAAAATGGAGATCTGAATCCCGAGCTAATTTCTACAGAGCAAGTTTATCGGGGAAATGGTTCAGCAAAACTAGCCTATGACTTTTATGGTTTTAAGACTCCGACCAAAACATTCCTGCCTTTTAGCGGAGAAGGCTTAAAACTTAAGGCCGATACAACCCACTTAGCAATCTGGGCCTATAACGAAAGTCAAAATAATAATACCCTTGGCGCTGAAATAATGGATTCGGCCGGTAATAAACATTATCTAGAATTTACTTCCCGTCTGGACTGGAGCGGTTGGAAACAATTAAAGGCCTCCTTGCAAGGAATTAGCAACCCTGTCAACGTTTCCGCAATTTATGTCCAAAATACCGATCCGGATACAACTTGGGGTCGGGTCTATTTGGACGAACTGACCGCCCTAGAAAGCCGTTACCCGGAAATCGACCCGGCGCAAATACCTGAAAATACAACTTTCCAAGATAAAGCCAACCGGAAGATTGACTTTACTCCCGGAGAGGATAATTTTAGATTCTCTGTAATAGCCAACTTGCCGCAAGCGGACAGTACCTCAGACCTCGAACTTAAGAATATAATAGCGAGCTTGACAAACTACCTAAATAGAAATGATCTATTAGTAGGTCTAGACGCCAAAGTTACCGAAGCTTTTCCTGCTTGGGAAAAACCGCTCGTAGCCACTGGAAAGGATTACGGTTCCTATAGTCTTAAAAACACTTCCTTTATCCGGCTTGATGTCAGCGAGGGAGGATTAAGGCGCAGTGAGCCCGCCCAGTGGACTTGGCTATTTGAAGAGCTTGATAAGTTGCCGGCAAGTAACGTCTTTATTGCTATGAACGGGAATCCTGCTGATTTTATCAACGCCAAAGAAGCCCAGTTGTTAAAAGATACTCTGGCAGATTATCGCAAGGATACCGGCAAAAATGTCTGGGTCTTGTACCCAGGAAGCTCAAACCAAAGCGCACTGGACCGCGGAGTTCGTTATATTTCTACTACCGCCTTAAATAAAACGGAAACTTCTGCTGAACAACCGGAGACAATAACCTGTCTGGAAGTTACAGTTAGAGGCAATGAGCTTACCTTTCAATTTCTATCCTTTTAATTTTAAGGTTTTTACCTATATTAAACATTTTTAGAGACTTCGATTTTTTTAAGGACTTTACACGGATTACCTACCGCAACTACATTAGCAGGAATATCTTTAGTGACGACACTTCCTGCTCCAATAGTCACGTTGTCACCGATTTTCACTCCGGGGCATATTATTGTGCCCCCGCCAATCCAAACATTGTTGCCAATGCTTATGGGTTTAGCAAATTCTTTTCCGGTAAGTCTAGCTACAGGGTCTACCGGATGAGTAGCCGTATATATCTGGACATTAGGTGCTAAGAGCACATTGTCCCCAATTTTCACCTTATTTACATCAAGTATAATACACCCAAAGTTGGCATAAAAATTTTCGCCAACTTCAATGTTATAGCCATAATCACAGTAAAATGGTGCTTCGATATGAAACGAACCTTTAGCGCTAATAAGACAGGATAAAATCTCCTGTCTTTTTTCTTTATCACTTGGCCTTGAATGATTGAACTCAAAAAGTAAATCCCTGGCGTATTCTCTTTCTCTAGCTAACTCTGCGTCACTGGAGTAATAAAGCTCACCGGCCAACATTTTTTCCTTTTCGCTTTTCATATTTCATATCCTTCTTTTTCCTGTTTGTAACCTCCTGTTTATTACACTTTTATTTTTACTCAAAGGTCCTAACTTTATTAGTTTTAACTTTTGAATATGTACGGCTAATGACTCCCATTAGCTTTTTCAACTCTGTTTTTACCGCCTTTTTTAGCCAAATAGAGTGCTTTGTCTGCAAGGGAATAGTAATCATCTATAGTTTGGTTATAAATATCACGCATTGAAGATACTCCAAAACTGGAGGTAATTTGTAAGGTAGTCGACCCCACGGTAAATCTTTCTTCCATAATAATTTTTCTTAGCCTTTCCGCAAAAACATATCCCCCTTCTAAAGAAGTTTTGGGCATAAGGATAATGAATTCTTCCCCGCCAAACCTGGATACGGTATCTGACTCTCTAACACTGTTTCTTAAAAGGTCGGCTAATTGTCTAAGTACATCGTCGCCCACCGGCTGACCGTAGGTATCATTAATGCTTTTAAAGTTATCAATATCTAAAATTATTATTACCGTTTCGTGACCGTGACGCTGCATTAAAGAGTACTCTCGTTTGAGCAATTCCTCTAAAAATCTTCTGTTAGGTAAGCCGGTAAGTGGGTCATAATATGCCAATTGCTCTAATTGTTTTCGTTGAAATTCAATACGCCGTTTTTGAGTTATATTGGTGTAATTGTAGTGCCACATAATAATGCTAAGCAAGAAACCAATTCCAATG
>JAAYSI010000148.1 GCA_012524045.1 Peptococcaceae bacterium
CCGGTCAAACTCACCCGTAAATCCGAATAAACTTCCATTACTTTTCCAGCCGGATCTTGAATTCTATAGAAGAGTACCAGGTTATTATCATCCAGCATTATGCCATCTAAAATAACTTTAACTCCATTGGGGAAGGTATGAGATTTGTTAATGCTCTGGCCCTTGCCCATTTCATTTAATTCTTGTAAAGTACCGTTCATCACCTTTTCATATCCGATCAATTGTTTGCCGTAGTAAGCAAAGGTGTCCAGGTTATAGCTGAATAGGAAAAAGACTAAAATGGCGGCAGCCACTTTTAGCTTGAAATTGCTTTTCCTTTGAGGATTTTTCTGAGGGACTTTAGCCAGGGCAGCTTTTAATCTATCTTCCATTTCAGCCGGCACAGCCAGATTACCTATTCTTTGTTTTTCTTGCTCTAACAATTCTTCTACTTTTTCACCTTTTTCAATATTGGCCATTCATCTCACCTCCAAAAGAGTCCTTTAGTTTATTCAGACCGTTATTTAAGCGGGATTTGACAGTCCCAATCGGGATTTTAAGAATCTCCGCTATTGTTTGATAATCCAGATCCAAAAAATACTTAAGCCTTATAACCTCTTGATGGATCTCACTTAAGCCGGATAGATGCTTTTCCAAAACAATTCTGTCCTCCGACTCCGAATAAGCATGCTCAATAAACTCTTCCGCCGCCTGCTCGAGTGAAGTGGTTTTATTCTCCTTACGCAGTTTATTCTTGCAGCAATTAACCAAGATGGTCTTACTCCAACTATAAAAGGAATTCTCTTTTTTTAGCTTGGAAATATTCTGGTAGAGAAGAATAATCATATCCTGGAGCGCATCCAACGCATCCTCTTTATTCCGCATATAAACATAGGCTAATTTATAATAATCTGCCTGTTGCTTCATTATTAATTGTAGTAAAGCATCTTTGTCGCCTTTTTTAGCTTTCTTAACTAGCTGCTTAATCTCCAACCACTCTCACTCCTATCTATATGTAAGAGTATTCTAGAGCCTAAAAAGTTCACTCTTGCCAACTTTTCTTTTAAAGATTTTTTTAAATATTTTCGTCAAATGTCGGGATGCCCATTAAAAAGTACCATAAATTATGCTAAAAACCAAACAAGGTCTGAGATTATCCCAGACCTTGTTATTTGTTCGGCTGTCGTTATTTTTTCAAGACCTTTAGTAAAACGTCAATTACTCTATCCTGTTCTTCTGTGGTCATATTGGAACCGGAAGGCAAGCAGATTCCGGTATTGAAGATATAATCAGCTACACTGCCGTTAGTGGCTGCCCAGGGGCTATTCTGACTGTCGGCAGCAGAGCCGTGGGCAAAGTATTTATATTTTTGGAAGACAGGCTGCAGATGCAATGGTTTCCAAATCGGCCTTCCTTCGATATTTTCCGCTTCCAGAGCATCCAGCAAGTCATTCGGAGTAACCGGATTGAGGTTGGGATCAATAGTCAAGGTGGTCAGCCAGCGGTTGCAGCGCCCAAAGGGTGCTTCCGGCATAAAATTGACCCCTTTTATATCCTTTAGCGCTGCGTAATAACGTTCAAAGACTTTTCTACGCTGCTCTACTCTTTCCTCCAGTACTCTAAATTGCCCGCGGCCAATACCGGCTAAAACATTACTCAGCCGGTAATTATAGCCGATCTCGCTATGCTGATAATGCCGGGCTTTATCCCGGGCTTGCGTGGACCAGAAGCGGGCTTTAGCTAAGGCTTCCAAATCGTCGGATAGCAGCATGCCGCCACCGGAAGTGGTAATAATTTTGTTACCGTTAAACGAAAGAATGCCAAATTGGCCGAAAGAACCGCAAGCTTTACCTTTATAGGTCGCCCCGAGGGCTTCAGCGGCATCTTCAATCATCGGCACCTGATAGTGGTCTAACAGCTCAAGCAAAGGATCCATATCCGCACTCTGGCCGTAGAGGTCAACGATAATAGCGGCTTTCGGCAACCAACCTTCGCTTTGCGCCTGCTCTAAAGCCTTTGCTAACGCTTGCGGGGACATATTCCAGCTTTCCGGTTCGGAATCGATAAAGACCGGTTCGCCGCCTTCATAGATTATTGGGTTAGCACTGGCTGCAAAAGTCAGTGTGGAACAAAATACTTTGTCCCCGGGCTTTAGGTCGAGTAGTTTTACGGCCAAATGAATAGCCGCTGTCCCGGAACTTAACGCCAGAGCCCCTTTGGTACCCACGTATTCGGCAATTTCTTGTTCAAAAGCATCCACGTTAGGACCGAGCGGCGCAATCCAATTGCTCGTAAAGGCTTCATTAATATATTGCTGTTCTAAACCGCTCATATGAGGCACCGAGAGATGAATCCGGGATTTCGTAGTCATAGTATTTCCTCCTACTACTTCAAAGTTAGTAGCGCCTAAGTTTTAGGACTACCAATAAAGCACAGCCCAGCCAGAAGATCGGGTCTTCAAAAAAGCGCCCTTCCCCCTGGGAACTGACAAACACGGTCAAAACCCAAAGGAAGTAGCCCGCTCCGGCGTAGTAATGATTCCGGTAATTGGTAAATATGCTCAAGCTATAGCCGGAGATATTTAACAATTGGAATACGCGAATTATTAGAATTACCCACAAGGCAACTAAAACTAAAAGGCCTACGGTGCCTAATTCCGCCGCAATGGTCAGGACTGTAGTATGGGATAGGCTTACATCTGACGCAACGGTCTTTAAGTGCGCATAGTCATTTAGTAAG
>JAAYSI010000149.1 GCA_012524045.1 Peptococcaceae bacterium
AGCTGATGCCTCCCTTACCGCTTCTTTTTCGTCCTATGCTGAACCCCAAAAAGAGGTCCATTTGGAAAAAGTGCTAAAGAATAAGGACGAGGAAATCGCCAAAAAGTTTGCTAACGCCAAAAAATGGCTAAAAGAACGTACTCCTGAGATAGGAAAATTTTTCAATAGAAGCCTGGCCAAATGGAAGGCTGAAGCTCAGAAAATGGTGGAACTGATAAGAGAGAAATTTAATGAATTAAGGGATAGTTATCATACTTTGCTTTGAGCCGACTTTTTAGCTGGCTCTTTTTTTATCGGTGGCTCGGCGGCCAGTTCCCAGAGATAAAGGGAGGCGACTGAACCGTACGGTGAATACCGTTGGCGATAGCGGGCAAATTGTTCGGTACTCAAGGAAGTTAGACCATATAAATTCATCATACCCCGCCGGATTGCCAAATCTCCCCAGCTAACCACGTCCGGGCGCTGCAGGGAAAAAATGAGCAGCATTTCGGCGGTCCATATACCAATTCCTTTCAAAGAAGTTAAGCGTTTTATTACCTGCTGATCCGGAAGTTGCTTTAATTCTTCCAGGTTTAACTCCCCGCTTAACACTGCTACGCTGATATCTTTAATATAATTAGCCTTGCGAAAAGTTGTACCGCATTGCTGGATATCTTCTACGCTAGCCTCAGCGATACAGGCCGGAGTGATAAGCTCAAAACGCTCTAACATCCGATTCCAAACAGTGGCGGCCGCTTTGGACGATATTTGTTGACTGAGGATACTGTTAACCAGAGCTTCGAACAGGTCCGGGATCACCCGACGTCGGATAGGGCCGATTCGTTCTATGGCCAACCCGAGCTTTTTGTCTTTCTTTTTTAAATAGGCGACTTCTTTTTCACCATACTCGAATATTTCCATAAGTTTAGCCCCATTTGTCCATCATTTGCGTATATTGCTAAAATATCTTAATCAACTTAAAAATTAGTATAACAGAATTGCGCTAGCTTGTCCTCTATCCTCCTTAGTAAAACGGCCTCCTGTAAAGACAAACTTCTAAACAGGAGGCCGTTATCTTAACCGTTATCTTAATATGAAAGAGTACAGTAATACGACTTAGAAAAATCTAGGACTTACACCACCGGCAAACCCTGCTCTGCCAAAGAGTCTATTTGCTTCAGTTACCCCTACAAAACCTGGCCGGGCGACTGTTACATTAACAGAAGAGGGTTGAATAAAGTGCTGAGGAACATTAACAACATTCTCCCGATTTACTGTCACTACAGGATGAACTACAGGAATTAACCGGGGGGTAACAAAATCACGAACGATATATTGGGGTGGACAGACAACAGAATAACCGCAACCGCAACTCATTAAAAATCACCTCCTACACCCATATCATATGCAGCCGATACCCTAATGGTAATAAATACCAATCAATTAATTATTTTACTTACCCTCAAACTGGTTAAGGCGAACAAAATATGTTAAAATCAAAGATGTTGTATTTTGTATTCTAAATAACGAGAGATAGAGTTTGAGGCGAAACAAGTCTATGGAGTTTTTATTTATACCAGTCGGAGTAATGGTAGGAACTTTATCGGGTTTTTTCGGGATTGGCGGAGGAATTATTGTAATCCCGGTTTTGCTGCTTGCCGGCTTTAATTCGGCTTTTACCGCAGCCACCTCACTTATGTTTGTGTTGGGTACCAGTTTATCCGGAGCTTTCGCTCATGCCAAAATGAAAAATGTGGTTTGGCAATATGCTTTGGTAATAGGTGGAGCTGGGATTGTTTTCGCCCAAATATCCAATCGGATTCAAATCCACATTGCCGGTCGCTACGATTGGCTGCTAACCCTTTGGTATCTAATGATTCTCGGCTACTTTGCCTGGGTCTTGTTTCGAGAGGAAAACCGGCGGCAGGAAAAAAAGCTGAAAAAAAACCCTTATCTTGCTGCAGGCTTGATCGGTAGTGTTGCCGGCTTTCTTTCTGCATTGCTAGGTATTGGTGGGGGCTTTATTATACCCCCATTGTTGATTAGTTGGGCAGGATTTGAAGCCAGAAAAGCTATTGGGACCAGCTTGGCTTCGGTTATCTTTATCTCATTAGGAGGTAGCATTGGCTATGCTCTGCAATTGGAACTTAATTATTTGCTGGGTCTCTGCTTGATAATTGGAGCCTTTATCGGAGCTCCTTTTGGGGCGAAAATGACTACAAAATATGAAAATAAGGAAATCAAGCAACGCTTGGGAAAACTATATATCGTAGCGATAACTGCGATGTCGATTGATTTGCTTGCAGCCTTCACTGTACATGCTTTACAGTGGCTGAGCTTACTTGTGCTGGTTTCCTTTATGGTATATATGTTATTTGATTTTTACCGAAGGCTTAGGGCGGTGGCAGAAAAATGACCAGAAAATGACATTATACTGATATTATAATGACTTGTAGTTACCCTACAGGAGTACTATAATACCACTATAAATAATAATTAGAGTAGCATTAAAAAAAATGATGGTAATACTTTAAATATTTTGACTATTCACCTGTCTATTGAATATGGTTAGCTTGTATTGGTATACTAATCAGAGAAAAAGTCTGATTTTTTAAGCTTCTCGAGTTTAAAATTATTAAACTTTTTAGAATATCTCTAAACATTTCCAGACATTCCTTAATATTAAATATTTTGTGAAAATTTACTTTTATTTTAACTTTTTGAGGAAAGGAGTTGAAAAAGGGTGATTAATTGGCTAGGTGTGCTTATTTTTCTTTTATCAGGAGCAGCTTTTGGAGTGATAGGGATAGGTATTAGTTATTTAATTCAGCCACGGACAAAGAATAGATACAAACTGGAAGTATATGAATCGGGTATTCCGGTCAAAGCCAGTGCTTGGGTAAGGTTTAGAAACCAATACTTTACTTATGCTCTGATCTTTGTCATTTTTGATGTGGAGATTCTTTATCTGTATCCCTGGGCGGTTAGCTTTGTGGAACTAGGATTATCCGGTTTGATTAAGATGTTTATCTTTATATTTATCCTGGTTCTGGGTCTATGGTATGCATGGAAGGAGGGAGCATTCGAATGGAGATAAAAAATGATAATGACGGGTTCAAAAGACCTCTTGGTTATCTGCAAGGCGAAGAACCCATCATAGACGAAGTAACAAAAGATACTATCAAAAGGCTTGAATTGGTAGGAGCGGATCCGGCAACAATAGGCGAGGTTGCTCAAGTTGTTAGAATAGCACCGTTGGAAAAATTATTA
>JAAYSI010000150.1 GCA_012524045.1 Peptococcaceae bacterium
AAAAGGTGAAAGAATCCCCATGGAAGTTAAGGTCGGTGATCGCGTAATTTATTCTAAGTATGCCGGCACCGAAGTCAAATATGATGGTGAAGAGTACTTAATCCTCAGAGAATCCGATATTCAAGCAATCGTTGGCTAATGGAATGTAAAACATTAGTGACTATATTTTAATATAAAAAACAAGGAGGAATATTCTGTGGCAAAACAGATGCTTTTTAATGAGGAAGCCCGTCATGCCTTAGAGCGTGGTGTGAATAAGCTTGCTGAAGCAGTTCGTGTGACTCTTGGTCCCAAAGGCCGTAACGTAGTTCTCGATAAAAAATTTGGTTCACCTATGATTACCAATGACGGTGTGACCATTGCTCGCGACATTGAATTAGAAGATCCGTTCGAAAATATGGGCGCTCAATTGCTCAAAGAAGTAGCAACCAAAACCAACGACGTAGCCGGTGACGGCACAACCACTGCTACCGTTCTTGCTCAGGCTATCATCCGTGAAGGTCTGAAAAATGTTGCTGCCGGTGCCAATCCGATGGATCTTAAACGTGGAATTGAAAAAGCAGTTGAAGTTATCGTAGAAGATATTAAAGCTAATGCTAAAAATGTTGAAAGTAAAGAATCTATTACTCAGGTTGCCGCTATTTCCGCTGGAGAAAGCACAATCGGCGAACTTATTGCTGAGGCTATGGAGAAAGTAGGCAAAGACGGTGTAATTACTGTTGAAGAAGGCAAAGGCATGACTACCGAACTGGAAGTAGTCGAAGGAATGCAGTTTGACCGTGGCTATGTTTCCGCCTACATGATTACAGATACCGATAAAATGGAAGCTGTCTTGAATGATCCTTATATTTTAATCACCGATAAAAAAATCAGTGCTGTTCAAGATATTCTTCCTGTGTTAGAAAAAGTGGTCCAATCCGGTAAAGCTTTATTGATAATTGCTGAAGATCTTGAAGGTGAAGCTTTAGCTACCCTAGTCTTAAATAAACTACGCGGAACCTTTACTGCTGTAGCTGTTAAAGCTCCTGGTTTCGGTGATCGTCGTAAAGCTATGCTCGAAGATATCGCCATTCTTACAGGTGGCCAAGTTATTACCGAAGACCTCGGCCTAAAACTCGAAAACACCACTCTTGATATGCTCGGCCGTTGCCGTCAGGTAAGAGTAACCAAAGAAGAAACCACCATTGTTGATGGCGCAGGCGATGCAGCTAATATTACTGCCCGTGTGGAATCGATTAAAAAATTAATCGAAGAGACCACTTCGGACTTTGATAAAGAAAAACTGCAAGAAAGACTTGCCAAATTGGCCGGCGGCGTTGCCGTAATCCAAGTTGGAGCAGCTACCGAAACTGAAATGAAAGAAAAGAAACTACGCATAGAAGACGCTCTTGCAGCTACCAGAGCAGCCGTTGAAGAAGGTATCGTAGCCGGCGGTGGAGCAACCTTTATCGATGCATCATCTGCCCTCGATAAACTTGATGTCACTGGTGACCAAAAAACCGGTGTTGAAATTGTCCGTCGGGCTTTAGAAGAACCGGTTCGTCAAATTGCAAACAATGCCGGTCTGGAAGGCTCCGTAGTTGTAGAAAAAGTTCGGAACAGCGCCAGAGGTATTGGCTTTAACGCTATGAGTGAAAAATACGAAGATATGATTGCTGCCGGAATCGTGGATCCTGCTAAAGTTACCCGTTCGGCCCTACAGAACGCCGCTTCTATTTCAGCTATGGTGCTGACCACGGAATGCTTAGTGACCGACATTCCGGAAAAAGAAAACCCAGCTATGAATGGCATGGGTGGCATGGGCGGCATGGGCGGCATGATGTAATTTCTGCCCGCGGCTTGTAAACCAAGCTCCCTCCGTTAAATGTTCGGTTAGTCCGAAAATATAAGAATATATAAGCCAGGTACAAAAGGAGATGTCCTCAACCTTGAAGACATCTCCTTTTTAGTCTCAGAAAAGCATATTTGGCATTACCCGCTCACCACGCGCCGAAGCTGTTCACTTGCTGCTACAGCTACTGCATCTAAACCTCTGGGTAGAAATCTAGGGTTAACCACGATGCAGCTTAACGCTGTATCAGCTGCGTTCTCAACGCTTCTCTGCTCCACGGTTCGCTAAGCAATGCCAAACATGCCTTTAGTAAATCTATAACTACTTGTCCAAATACGGAAGTGACCGTGCGAACAGAGTATTTGGGCAAAACAGGAATTTCCAGTAATACCTAGCTCTAAGGAGACATAGTATTAGATAAGAACTCCACCGGGAGGGGCAGTGTATGAAAGTCAGAAAAAGAAGAATAATTATAGGGCTGGTAATATTGGTTGCTCTGCTAGTTGCGGGCGGATTATTCACCTTATTTCAGCAGCCGGATCCGTTGCAAATGACTACCTTAGGCTTAGAAAATCTAAGTAAAGCCGATTCATTTGCCTTCAGCATGACTCAACAGCAGACAGTAGCTGGAAACGAACGGCAGTTGACAAGAATAAGTGGTTATAAGAGTGGTGAAAATATCCATATCCAAGGGCAGATGGCAGGAAGCCAGGTGGAAATGATTAAAATTGGCCAAACCCTATACAGTAAAGACCCTTTTAGTGGTCGTTGGCTCAAGTATGATGACATTTCAATTGCCCAAAGAGTTTTTTTGGTGGAGCTCGATCCCTTAGCTACCCTACAAATTAAAGAAATTGGTGAGGTGGTGCCTAGCGGAGAGAGCGTAGTTGACGAAAGTAAATGCAGAGTATATACTTTTAAACCCAGTATTCAAAACCAATTGATCGAAAGCTTTTGGTCAGATTTCGAGTATACCTTATATATAACGAAAAGAACAAAGATGGTCTCAAAGGCGGAAATTACTGCTCTGAATAAGGAGACCAAGGAACCGATGAAAATAACTTTGGAGTTTAAGGATTTTAACAAGAAAATAGCAATCCAGCCTCCGCAGACTACCAATTAACAGGCTGCATAAATGGGCAAAAAGGGTGAATAATAACAAAAAGGAGTGTGTCAAGGGGTGTCCCAGCTTTAGAGGGCACCCTTTTTAAATAAAAGATTTGCGAAAATAAACAAATTGCGGCAAGCTATTAGTAGGAATTAAAAGTTTATGGTATAATGCTATGGTAAAAAATATGGTAAAAAATGCGATATGGAGTGAAACTAATGCAAAAATACATAGAAAAAGTATTGATCTCGGAAGAACAATTAAAAAAGAGGGTAGCTGAACTAGGTAGTCAGATAACGGAAGATTACCGCGGTAAAGAGCTTTTAATTATAGGTATTTTTAAAGGAGCGGTACCTTTTTTGGCGGATTTGATTCGTCAAATAAAAATACCTTTGAGATACGATTTTATGGCTGTTTCCAGTTATGGTGCTTCGACCAAATCCTCCGGAGCGGTCAGGATTCTCAAGGATTTGGATAGCAGTGTGGAAGACAAGCATATCCTTATTGTTGAAGATATTGTGGATACCGGACTTACTTTGAAGTACCTAAAAGAAAATTTAGCTCGGCGTAACCCGTTGAGCCTTAAGGTCGTTACTTTGCTGGACAAGCCCGAACGGAGAGAAGTTGAGATGCATCCCGATTATAACGGCTTTACCATTCCCAATGAGTTTGTTGTAGGTTACGGTCTGGATTATGATGAACTGTTCCGCAATTTGCCTTACATTGGGGTGCTTAAGCCTGAAGCATATCAGAAGTAGAGTTTAAAATTGAAAGGATGACAAAGGAATGGAAAGAGAACTTGTATTGGTGCTGGATTTTGGCGGTCAGTACAACCAACTAATAGCTCGCCGGGTTAGGGAAGCTAAAGTCTATTCCGAAATGGTCTCTTATAGGACCCCGTTGGAAAAAATTAAAGCCATGAACCCTAAAGGTATTATACTTTCCGGAGGGCCTGCCAGCGTAAATCAAGAGAATGCACCTGTTGTCGATCCGCGGATTTATGAATTGGGTATCCCTATCTTAGGAATCTGTTATGGGATGCAGCTTATGGTTAAACAGTTGGGTGGAGATGTGGAAAAAGCTGAAACCCACGGATATGACATAGCAGAGATTATGGTTGATAGCGATGAAGGAGTCTGGCAAGGTCTGAAAGGCAAACGACAATGCTGGCTTAGTCATGGCGATATAATTAAGGATTTGCCGGCCGGTTTTAACATAGCAGCCCGCACAGATAATAATCTGATTGCCGCTATGTACCATAAAGAAAAAAAGCTTTACGGAATCCATTATCATCCCGAAGTTAAACAGACTCCTGAAGGACAGTTACTGTTAGAAAACTTCCTGTACCAGGTCTGCGGCTGTAGCGGGGATTGGACAACAGAGTACTTTATCCGTTATCAAATAAATGAGATCAAAAAACAAGTTGGCTCTAAAAAAGTATTATGTGCCTTAAGTGGCGGTGTGGACTCTTCGGTTGCCGCAGTATTAGTCCACAAAGCTGTAGGAGACCAACTTACCTGTATTTATGTCGACCACGGTTTTATGCGCAAAGGTGAATCGGAACAAGTTAAAAAGACTTTTATTGAGCAATTTCATTTGGATTTAAAATTTGTGGATGCTTCGGAGCGTTTTTTAAATAAAACCAAAGGTATTTCTGACCCCGAACAAAAAAGAAAAAGGATAGGGGAAGAGTTTATCCGAGTTTTTGAAGATGAAGCGGCTAAGCTTGGCAAGGTTGATTTTCTGGTTCAAGGAACCATTTATCCGGACATTGTAGAAAGCGGCACTGATACCGCTGAAACCATCAAGAGCCACCATAACGTGGGTGGCTTGCCTGAGGATATGACCTTTGAACTGGTTGAGCCGTTAAAAATGCTTTTTAAAGATGAAGTGCGACAGGTAGGTTTGGAGTTAGGCTTGCCGGAAGAAATAGTTTGGCGCCAACCCTTCCCCGGGCCGGGATTAGCAATCCGGGTGATTGGTGAAATTACCGAGGAAAAACTGGAATATGTCCGTGAGGCGGACGCTATAGTGCGGGAAGAAATCCGCAAAGCCGGTCTGCAGCG
>JAAYSI010000015.1 GCA_012524045.1 Peptococcaceae bacterium
AGCCTATACAAGCGGTCATATCAAAGTAGAATCCGTATTGTCCCACTATCGTTCACGCTCCTTTCTAGAAGAATATCCTCTGTGGTTTTTCAATGTCTGGGATTAGTGGGGCGCCGGTGTATTTTTCCATGTTACAGATACAACTATTCCAACCTGAAACCCCTTGACCGGTGGAGATAGGACCACAAAGAATATTATCTGCACCGCCGGTATCAATACCGGTTTTCTCGTCAATATCTACCCAGGCTCCGTGAGGCAGGCCAATTACTCCCGGCATGAAACGCTCGGTTACACAGGCCGTGCGCAAAACTTTTCCGTGTTGGCTAGTCAATAACACAGTATCTCCATCTTTGATGCCTTTTTCTTCGGCATCCTTAACACTGATGAAGACCGGATTTGGCCAAGTCTCTCTTAGCCACTGGACATTATCAAACACAGAGTGGGAGCGGCGTAAATAGTGAGGATTGATTACTTGATACGGATAATTGCCTTTGATTTTCTTTTCCCAATCCTTAAAAGTAGCCTCGTAGCCCTCTACCGGCGGAATATGGGTTGGGATGGCTTTAATCTTGCTATAGCCCATGTTATTAATTCTGTCGGCTAGAGCCTGGGAATGGATTTCCATTTTGCCACTGGCAGTACCAAGCGGATTGTTAACAGGATCTTCTCTAAATGCTTTATAGGCTATATAACCGTAGTTATCGCCCGGTTTCCTCTCCACTTGGTATAAGCCTTTTTCTTGAAACTCTTTAAGAGTGATTACTCCTTGCTGAGGTTCACCTTGCACACCCCATTCAGCTATATCGGCTTCAGTGATGGTTACGAGCGGAGCCTTAGTCTTGCCGTCGGGGAGGACAACAGTAGAGCCGGCTAAGCGATTAAATAACCGCTGTTTGTCATCGAACGGATAAGCTTTGGTGGTATCTACACCTAAGCGTTTTCCTAATTCAATAGCAATCCATTCGTCGCTATGACATTCGTACATAGGCTCGGTAATTTGCGAATAGTAAATTAAAATTTCGCGGTTACCGGTTAAAAGGCCACCTACTTTTTCCCATTCCGTGGTTAAGGGGAGTACAAAATCGGAATACTTGGCATTTGTGGTTAGGAAATGGGCATGGCTGACCACTAGATCAACTTTACGGTGAGCTTCAATGCCTTTAGTCATCCCGTCTGCTGTTTGCAAGACACATCTGCTATCATGATAAATCATGCGGATATCAATATCGCGGATTTCACCTTTTTGCCAGGTCATGTCCCCTGTGAAATTATATTTACCTTCGACAATTGCCCGCCACATCTCTGTATGATTTAAGCTGTCGTCTACGGGGTTTTCGACAGACGGTAAACCATCCCTACCGGCACTAACCAACGCAGGACCACCGTTACTTGAACCTGTATGACAGCTAACACCGCACATATGCCCAGATTTACCAAAATGCCCGGTCATCGCTCCGATGGTCATAACCATTTGCGGTAGATTATCAGAATTCTGAGTCCTGGCTGAAGCCCAACCGAACAGAATGGCAACCTTTTTGTTTTTACCCATAGCTCTAGCTAAATAACGAATACGATTTGGCTCTACACCACAGATTTCGGAAGCCCATTCCGGTGTTTTGGGAACACCGTCATAGGTGCCCAAGACATAATCTTTAAAATTTTCTTTGGGATCCAGGCCTTCAGGCATACTCTCAGCATCAAAGCCAATTGTATTATTTTTTAAATACTCCCAGTCAATCAAGGGATTTGTTACCGGGTCATCTTCTGTAATTAGGGTATGAGCGATTGCGATTAGAAGAGCTGTATCTGTTGAAGGCCGGGTAGGAATCCAGTCTGCTTCCAAGACAGCATAGGTATCATTATAAAAGGGGTCTACAGCGATGAATTCAGCTCCGGCTTTTTTGACTTGCAGAAAATTATAAGTAGGGTTACCTGCGGAACTCCAAGCAGGATTCAGACTAAACAATATTACTGTTTCACAATTTCGCATATCCAAACGGTCATTGATACCTTCAACAGCTGAAGGACCAATACCTACAGGTCCATTGGTACCGTGCCAGGTACCGCGGGAAGTCGTACCCCAGTTTTCTACATAGCCTCCATATAAAGCCAAAATCTTGGAGACCGGTCCGCCGATGGGGAAGAAAGCTCTGTTTCCATGTTCAGCTTTGATTCTTTTGATTTCTTCGGCAATAGAATCCAGAGCTTCATCCCAGGAAATCCTGACCCATTCGTCCCGTCCGCGAAGCTCTTTTTTTCCGCCACCGGGAGCCCAATTTTTTCTGCGCATAGGATACTTTAAGCGATCTGCACCAAAAACCTGATTGCGTTGAGCACGACCCCGAACACAAGCTCTTTGTTGTGGAAAGTCAGGGCTGTCCGGATGGGTATCATCAGTTTTTTGGCGAACAACAACACCGTCTACTACATAAGCTTTGTTTAGACATCTACTGCCGCAGTTATGCCAGCAGGCGGCGGTAATCCATTTTCCTTCATTACTGCCCAATTGTCCTGCTTTTGCAGTACTTAGAGTGTTAGCACAGCCGGTCAGCGACAAACTTGCAGCCGCAGCAGCACTGGCTTTAAGAAATGTTCTGCGACTTAGTTGAGAATTAGTAACTTTGTCAATGAAATCAACCATCTAGCTATCTTACCTCCCAAATGATTAAGTGAAAAAAGAAACAAGATAAGCTTTAGTAAGCAATTAGGGTGAATTTAACCTCCTTCCCAATTCAAGCAAGGCTTTTATATATAAAGACTCCTTGTCTTTGTGTTGAATTTAACATAAAAATATTAATCAAACATTGTGAAATATTTCCTAAATATTAATAAAATATTACTAAATAATTAGAATTTTATTATGTTTCCATAGAAAAACCCAGCTTCCGGTGGATAGAAGCTGGGTTTTACAATAAGAAGGAGGAAGAAGATCTAATTAGATCTTAAACATTTTTAGATTAAACAACTATTAGATTAAACCAATATCCATAGCAACGACAGCAGCATAGAAAATATAGCGACCAATAATCTGTCCTACGACCAGGCAAGCACAAGCTGCATAGACCATTGCTGAAGTAGATTTTAACTCCACTCCGGCTTTTTGAATAGAAGGCCACATTAGGATGCCGGCACCGGCTAAGATTAAAAGCCATTTAAGTCCGACTACGAAAGCCATACCGCTTAAAATAGCGGCACTGGCTTGGGCAGCCATCCCTTCAACCCCTAAGCTGAGGGCATGGGGTACGGCTACAGCGGCTTGAATCACAACAGCAGCCAAAACCGTTAAGCCATAAACTCTTTTATCGACATCTTGCAGCTGTTTAAGACTTAGAACAATAAAGAGGAGTGCTCCGACGGCAATTGTTGTGGCATAAAAATCGACATAGGTATTAATTCCTTGCCATACCGGTACGATGGTCGTTGTATAGAGTTTAGCCATAGAAAATACGGCGACAAGCCCTACAGCGCTTCCCAACCAACGTAAAAGGGTATCAAAAGTTTGGTTGGGCTTAAGATACAAGACTAAAGCGTATAAGACAGCAATCCCGGCAAAGGCTCCGGATAACAGAGCTTCATTGCTTAGCCAGGAACTTCCCAGATTAGAGAGGGAATTGAGGAAGGATAAAGGCTTGCCCAAGTGGGACAGGGAAGCCAGAATGCCGACCACACTTAAAGCGGCAGCGACTAAAGCAGCTCCTTTAAATTCCTTTTCCTTATACAACTGTTTTCCTAAGGTTATAAAGAGCATAATACCGATGGCTGCTTGTAGACAAATGGTAAATATCAATAAACTTAATTCAGCCATAATTTATATCTCCTTTTCTCGGAAGTCTTTTTGCAAGGCAATACTTTTAGCCTTAATGAGAAGAGAAGGGTTGGTAATAGAGGAAAGGGGCAAGATTGGTAAATCACTTACAGCTTGGTTACCATATTTAGCTTTTAGCTCTTCTAACTCTCCCCATTCAATAACTCTCATTGGGCAAGCATCGACGCACACAGGGTTTTCGCCTTTCTCGACCAAATCCTTGCAGAAATTGCATTTGCTGGTTTGTCCGATTTCCGGAATAAATTGAGGTACCCCGTAAGGACAGTTCCAGGTGCAGAAACGACAGCCGATACATTTATCTTTGTCATGATCTACAATGCCATTATCTAACTTATGCAAAGCCTTAGTAGGGCAGCCTTCCACACATTTGGGGCTTATACAGTGATTACAGGTTCCTGAATAATGGTAAACGCCTGGTTTGGGATATTTACCTGTTTCGTAAGCCCTGACTCTTCTGAAGATAGTTCCAATATTGAGGTCATTTTTATCCTTGCAGGCTATCTGGCAAGTTCGGCAGCCTATACAAGCGGTCATATCAAAGTAGAATCCGTATTGTCCCACTATCGTTCACGCTCCTTTCTAGAAGAATATCCTCTGTGGTTTTTCAATGTCTGGGATTAGTGGGGCGCCGGTGTATTTTTC
>JAAYSI010000313.1 GCA_012524045.1 Peptococcaceae bacterium
TAGAATAGGACATGAGAACTAAAAATCATTCTTCCTCTTCCCAAGCATACAGCTCAGGCTCTTTTTTGGACCTTGGTATAAAAACCCTTTCAGGTAAAACGGTGCTGTCTGGCAATAGATCTTCAGCAGACGCCGCATATCCAGGCTTGCCAAGATTCGGCATCTGGGTTAGAACCCACATTAAGTACTCAAAAGGATTAAATCCGTTTTCAATAGCGGTTACAACAAGGCTGTAATATACAGCACTGGCCCTTGCACCTGCTGGGGTGTTTGCAAATAACCAATTTTTTCTTCCTATCACAAAAGGTTTTATGCTGCGTTCAGCACGGTTGTTGCTGATCTCCAGCCGCCCGTCGGTTAGGTATCTTTCAATATACTTTTTCTGCGAGCGGGCATAGGATACTGCCTTACCCAGCATACTGCTGGGCAGTGCACCTAAGCCTTCCATCCAATTGTAGAATTCATCGAACAGAGCTTTTGATATGCGTTGTCTATTGTCCAAACGCTCCTCCGGGGTCAACGAAGCAAATTCCCTTTCATAGCGGAACAGTCGGTCGCAGTAATACACACCTTTCAAAAGGTCTGAATCCTTCCTTTTATCTTTTGGCAGGATTTTCAGCCCATCAAAGAATTTACGTCGAAGATGCGCCAGACAGCCTACAACTATTATGTTATCAGGCAGTTTGTGGTATGCTTCGTAGCCATCCGTATGTATAAAACCACTGAATCCTCTCAAAAATTCCCTTGGGCGTATATACCTTCTGTCTGGTTGATAATCATAAAGTATGATCTGGCTTTTCGCCTCTCCGCTGGTTCTGTAAAGCCACATATAACTTTTTGACTGTGCCGCCCTTCCAGGTTCCTTTAAAACCTGAACCGTGGTTTCATCAACGTGTAAAACGCTGTGCTTCAGGAGCTTAAGCCTCATCTTTTCATACAAAGGTTCAAGCCAGTCGTTACTTGCCTTTAGGAGCCAGTTTGCCATGGTCTGCCTCGATAGTAAAATGCCGTTTTGTTTCCATTCCTGCTCCTGACGATATAGCGGGGAGCCCATCATAAATTTTTGCACAGCAATATGCGCAACGGCTTCAGGGGAAGCAAAACCACCCTTAATAACAGGCTCGGGCATATCTGCCTTTACTATTGGCACATGTTCAGAAGCAGCTTCACAATTCCGACATCCATAAACATGGCGTATATGCTTTACGACTACAGCCTTTGCGGGAATAATTTTAATTTCCTCACGGATTTCCTTACCCATTGTATGCAGTCCGCTGCCGCATGCTGAACAGTTCCTGCCATCTTCCGGAAGCTCATGCTCAATAACCTCAACAGGTAAATCCTCGGGCAGCTTGTCTGTAGTAAGACGGGTACGCCTGCGGTAATGTGTCTTTACCTCAGTAAGCTCCGGTTCCGGTTGGCTCATATCAGCAGTGGATTCAACTTCATTGAACATGGATATCTGGTTTGAGTCTGTCTGTTCACTGGATGCGCCGTATTGCTTGTGTTTTGAAAGGCTGAGCTGTGACAAGAACCACTTCACTTGTTTCTCTAATTCAGCGATTCTGCGATCTTTTTCTTCAATTATTCTTGCCAGTTTTTCCACTGAATTTTCTTTTGTTTTCATATAGTAATTATATCACTAAAACCGCATTAAATCAATGTTTTTCGCCATTTTTAGACCCTTGATTTTATGTGATCCTACGCTCAAAAACTTCTTTTCTCTTCAGCTTCTTTTCCAGCTTTGCACCCTCTATCAAATATGATAATTCTTTTACATCAAGATTCATGACAGCCTCTTCACCAACCTCAGGCCAATGAAACCGCCCGCGTTCCAAGCGTTTGAAATACAGCCAAAATCCATCACCATCCCATTCCAGGATCTTTATCCTGTTCCGGTTTCGGTTGCAGAATACAAATATGGCTTCCATAAATGGATCAAGGGAAAAGGACTCTTTTACCAGTATCATCAGGCCATTTATGGATTTTCTCATGTCCGTTGGTCCACAGCATATATATACAGGCTTTGAATTAAATTTTATCATAGTGACCTCAGTACGCTGCAGATGCTCTTTAATAGCTCGAGATCCGTATTGCTTTTCACTGTTATTTGGCAGCCATTTATCTCAATCAATATGCTGCCATCTGCATATTGGGGCTTTACCGGACCTAACCTGACCCACCCTCCAGGCACAATCCCTTTGGATTGCTCCGCTTCTGTTAGATCCTTGCAGGCTGCTTCCCGCAGTTTTCGCTGCCAGTAAAAATATGCGTTTTTATTTACTCCTTCCTCTGCACAAAAATCCTTAACACTTTTGCCGCTTTCTTTACGGGCTTGAATTATTTGTGCCCATTGACTCAACCGGTATTCTTTTGCCATCTTTCGTGTGTCCATGCTATCACTCCACTCTGATTGAAAAACTTTACAAACTTTTTCAAGTTTTTCAACTTGTTTGTTGTGATTGTACTA
>JAAYSI010000151.1 GCA_012524045.1 Peptococcaceae bacterium
AATAATAGAACTCGGGATTCGTTTCTTTAATGATTTGGAAATACGGAAAGTGGCTGCGAGTTTTCTAGGGGATCTGGCAAAATCTTTCGACGAAGTAGTTCATTTAGTATTGCCTGATGATGGAGAAGTGGTTTATATAGATAAAAGAGAAGGCTCCCAATTGGTGAGCATGCATTCGAAGGTTGGTCGTAGAGCTCCTATGCATTGTACGGCTGTAGGAAAGGCTATCCTTTCGACCCTTCCTGAGGACGAAGTCAGACAGATTTTAAAAACGAAAGGAATGCCCGGCTTTACCCAAAAAACAATAACTGATCCTGATGTGCTAATTACTCAGCTTGTAGAATTTAAAGAGAAAGGCTATGCTCTGGAAGCAGAGGAAAACGAAATCGGTATCCTGTGTTTAGGTACGCCTATTTTTGATTATTCGGGCAGGGCTATCGCCGCAATCAGCGTGTCTGGACCGATTAACAGGATGAAGGATAAAGGAATTGAACGAATGGGCGAAGAAATCAGGCGTGCCGCATTGGATATTTCTGCCAAAATGGGATATTATTATAGGCAAAATTAGTTAAAAATATTTTGTTGATTAATTGCGGATAATTTTTTTAAAAAAGTACTTGACTCTTTTCTAAAAAGACGGCATAATAGTAGCATAAATTGAATGAAACACTGTTTCACTTGATGAGACAAAAAGACTGGAGCTAAAAAATTTTAGAAATATAAAAAAAGCTTCAGAAATTAATAATTTAAGTGGTATTTTTTATTGATAACATCATATAATAATCTATAACTTCAAGATTGAGCTCAAGATGAAATTTGAAAAATAATTTCATAAATTTTTAACCAGATTATGAAACGATGTTTTATATAGTGAAACAACTAAGGGGTGAACGATAATGATGGGGATGAGGATAGCTTCGTTAGATTATGACGAAAATCGAGAATGTCGGGGAAGAAGTGTAAGGGATGAGAAACAGATTTCTACCTATATTCTTTCTTTCCAGATAGCTGAAAAACTACTGAGGATATACCAAGGCGGTTGGAAAATTAGTGGTAATGGAATCATCCTTAAACTGGATGGCTTAACTCAGGACCTGGTAATAGATATGGAGTCTGGGGTAATCAGCTATGGCACTGTGACTATTCCTTTTATGAATAGATATTCGCCAGCCAAAGGAGTAATGGCTTTGGCTCAAGAGTTAAGTTCCGATTTGAACCTTCCGTCAAAAGAAGATGTAAGTGATTTGGACTTTTTGTTTAAGGTTTTTGTTAAACTTGTTGAAGTTTTCCATGCTCGTTGTGATTTGCGTATCCTTCCAGGGAATGCAGACGGAGAATGGGAAATCCGTTTAGGCGAAGAGGGCCCTTCCGGCTGGCTGAGTACTGATTTTATCGCTGAAAATCGCTTTGGCGAAAAGATGGAGATATCTGTTTGGGAGAATCTGCGGGCAGAAAAAGTTGCGACTTATCTGTTTGGCTTTAATCGTTTCTGTAAAAATTTCCAATGTCCGATACGTTAACTAAGTGTGCACATAATTAAATAGGATCCCACTAGGAAGTCCACTGCTAAATAAAAAGATATATTTAGGGGTTAGAAATATTAAGAGGAGATAACGATAGAAATAGAGATTTTAAGCATGTTATCTCAGGCAGCGAGGATAACTGATGGTGGGTTCCTTTTTTTATGTCAAACTGGAAATCTTTCTTAAAAAGCGTTAATATAAAACTGGCCCATTATAGTATAGACAAAGGGACTGAGGGGATGAGGTATGCTGAAGGATAAAGAAGAACTCTTGCATCAGGCTAGATTAACAGCTAATAAGATGAGGAAAAATATTTTGCTCATGACCCATCGGGCTAAAGGTGGTCATCCCGGCGGTTGTCTTTCGGCTACTGATCTGTTGGCCGTCCTTTATAAATGTTTTATGAGGATAGATCCGCAAAAGCCGAATTGGCCGGGCCGAGACTATTTCTTTTTGTCCAAAGGTCATTCTGTTCCAGCTCTCTACGCCATCTTAATTGAGATGGGTTTTTTGTCTGAAGGAGAAGTTGAGGATTTCCGGGAAATGGAAGGCAGATTACCGGCTTATCCCAGTTGTGAGGATACGCCTGGGATCGACATGGCTTCCGGTTCGTTGGGTCAGGGTTTATCCGTAGCCAATGGGGCTGCTTTGGCCGCCAAATTGAATGGTACTGACCAAAGGGCCTATGTCTTACTTGGAGACGGGGAGCTTCATGAAGGGCAAATCTGGGAGGCTGCAATGACTGCCGCTCATTATAAGTTAAATAATGTCTGCGCAATCGTAGATTATAATAAGCTTCAGCTCGACGGTTCTGTGGAGGAAGTGAAAAGCTTAGGCGATTTAAAAGCAAAATGGGAATCTTTTAATTGGCACGTGCTGGAGATAGACGGTCATGATTATGAGCAGATCTATCAGGCTTTTGTTGAGGCCGAGCAATACCGCAAAGGCCCCAGTGTGCTTATTGCGCACACTGTTAAGGGGAAAGGGGTTTCCTTTATGGAAGGCGAGGCAGGTTGGCATTGCGCTGCTCCGACTGATGAAGAACTGACAAAAGCTTTGAAGGAGTTGAGTAGGGTATGTTAATCGCCCCCCGTGAGGCCTATGCTCAAACATTAGTGGAATTGGGTACAGAAAATAAAGATATAGTGGTTTTGGATGCGGATGTGGCCAAAGCCTCGATGACTGTTTTGTTTCAAGAAAAATTTCCGGACAGATTTTTTGACCTGGGGATTTCGGAATCCGATCTTATCTGCACCGGGGCCGGTTTTGCCGTGGCCGGCAAATTACCCTTTGTCAATGCCTATGCTAATTTTTTGTTAGGCAATGGCTGGGAACAAATTAGACTTTCGATCTGTTATGCCAATAAAAACGTTAAAATTATTGGGCATAATATAGGTGCTTCCTCCGGTAAGGACGGACCGACCCATTTTTCTTTAGAGGATATTGCTCTGATGAGAGTTTTACCGCGGATGACAGTGGTTGAACCGGCCGATGGCTTAGAAATGAAAAAAGCTGTGCGCGCTATAGCCGAACATGTAGGCCCTGTTTATTTAAGAGTGGGACGCGAAGCCACTCCCGTAGTAACGCAGGCTGAGGACGAATTTGAATTGGGCAAGGCGAATATTGTGCGCCAGGGACGAGATCTAACCATCGTTGCCTGCGGAGTGATGGTTGCTAAGGCTGTGGCAGCGGCGGAAGAGTTAACTGCGGCCGGCATTGAAGCGGAAATTATCAATATGCATACAATTAAGCCCTTGGATAGGGATACTCTATTACAATCAGTACAAAAAACCGGGGCGGTCGTCACCGCGGAAGAGCATAGCGTAATCGGAGGTTTAGGCAGTGCGGTCGCCGAATTTTTGGCTTGTAGCAGACCTGTTCCGCTTAGAATTATCGGTTCGCCGGACAAGTTCGGTATTTGCGGAACCTACGAACAAATCCATCAGGCATTTGGGCTGACAGCGGAACGCATAGCCCAGGCGGCAAAAGAAGTCTTGGAGCAAAAGAAACCGTAAGCCTTAGAAGAGAAATATTGCAAAAATATTATATTAGGAAGTCTTGTATTAGAGAAACATTAGGGATACTTTAAAAAGCAGTATAGAATACAGAGGTGAGTAGATTGAAACTGGGATTTATCGGGCTTGGCAAAATGGGCAAGCCCATGGCCTTAAACTTACTTAAAGCTGGACACGAGTTAGCTGTGTATAATCGAAGCACACAGGTCGTGGCTGAATTAGCTGCAGCCGGAGCCAGTGCTGCTAGTTCTGCTGCAGAAGTGGGTAAAAGGGCGGAAGTTGTTTTTCTTTGCCTGCCTGTCGGCAAGGACGTTAAGGAAATAGTAGCGGGCGAAGACGGTTTGCTTACCACTCTTAAGCCCGGTTCTTTGATTATTGACCACAGTACTATTAGCCCCGCTGATTCAAGAGAAATATTTGCCAAATGCCAGGAGTTTGGTATAGGGTTTTTGGATGCTCCAATTAGCGGCGGGGTTGTTGGAGCGGAAAAAGGCACCCTTAGCATTATGGTCGGCGGTGCTAAGGCTGATTTCGACAGGGCTATGCCCTTGTTTGAGATTCTCGGCGAGGATATTACTTATCTTGGAGACTCTGGTAGCGGTGAAGTGATGAAGCTAATCAATAATCTTTTGGTTGGGATTACCAATGCGGCTCTGGCCGAGGCCTTTGTACTGGCTGCTAAAAGTGGTTTGGACCCGAAGCAAGTGTTGGCTGTTTTAGAGAAAGCTACCGGGGACAGCGCCATGCTCAGGCGTAATCTACCGAATTTCATTTTAAAACAGGACTATAGTCCGGCTTTTACCCTGGATATGTTGAATAAGGATATGGGCTTGGCCGAGGAATATGCTATGGCCCAGGGGGTAAGGCTTTTGCTGGGCTCTCTTGCGCATCAGATCGGTAGGGAAGCAGCCTATTCAGGTTATGGTGCTGAAGATATGGCGGCTGTAGTTAAGGTCTTAGAAGATTTAGCCGGCGTAAAAATAGTTTCAGCTGAATAGAATTAAAGGATTAAGAATAGGATTAAAGGGCTAATAGAATAACAAAGGTAAAACAATAAAAAGTGGATAAAAAAGCAAGTAATAGATGTGAATAATGGGAATAAAGACAAATAATGAGAAATAAATAGGAAAGAATTGTATAAAGTTTTCAGACAATTGAAGTACTTTGTGAAAATTTTAAAAAATCAGGATAAACACTAGGAGTGTCCCAGAAATCACGATATAATATTACCTAGGTAACTAGTAGTTACAAATCATATATATTTACATTTTAACCTTGGATTAGAACTACCAAGGATAGAAGGGGGAATTAAAGTGGGGGTTCTGGCCGAAGTTTATGAAAATCTAAACACATGCGGCAAATGTGGTTTCTGTCACGGAGCTTGTAAAACCTATAAGAAAGACGGAGCTGAATTTATGGTTGCCAGAGGCAGGGTTCAGCTTATCAAAGCTCTTGCGGACGGAAAAATCGAAGCAGATCAAACTTATGAGGACGCTATCAACAGTTGCCTGCTGTGTGGCGAATGTACAGTAGCCTGCCCCAGTGGTGTCAGAGGCCATGAATTGGTACTGGCTGCCCGTCGCGATTTAAAACTGAGGAAAGGGATTAAGCCATTTGCTAAATCTATGGCATTGAAGAGCTTAACCAAACCGGGAAGGCTATCTTTCGGTTTCGGCTTCTTTTCAGGTACCGGTAAAAAATGGATTGACAGAATTGGCATGCAGTTTGTTCGCGGAATTGATGTTAAGAATATGCCGGCATCCAAAAAATCTTTTGTCCAACAGGTACCGGAGGTGGTCACTGTTCCGAATCCAACGAAAAAAGTGGCCTTCTATGTTGGTTGTTTTATGAATCATTCGTTGATCAATACTGCTCATTCGGTTGTAAAAGTATTGAGTAAAAACAATGTTGAAGTTACTATTCCTAGAGATCAGCCTTGCTGCGGCTTGCCACAATATGTTTATGGCGATTTCGAAACGGCTAAAGCCCAGGCTATTAAAGTTATGAATGCTTTTGACAAACACGAGACAATTATTACGGCATGTGGATCTTGTGCTTCAATGCTGAAAAAAGAGATTGTTGAACTTTTCAAAGATGATCCGAAGAACAAAGAGAAAGCAGAAGAATTTGCAGCGAAATGCTATGAGTTTTCCGAATTTGTATCTAAAGAACTTGATACTGCAGCTAACCTACACAAGAGCATACCTGTTACCGTAACCTACCATGATCCTTGTCATATGGTACGTTACAATAAAATTACAGCTGAGCCTCGTAGCCTTTTGAAGAGTGTACCTAGAGTAAACTTTGTTGAAATGTTTGAAGCCGACAGATGCTGCGGTGCTGCCGGTCTTGTCCAAGCTTTCTACCATGATCTGTCTGCGCAAATTACTGCGGATAAAGCCCAGAATATTATTAATACCGGAGCGCAAGTTGTCGCTACCAGTTGTCCTGCTTGTATGCTGAAAATTAACAGTGGACTGAAACTAAAGGGTTCGAAAATTGAGGTTAAACACGTAGCCGATGTTTTGGCTGAGGCTTTGGATTAATTAAAGTCTGAAAGGCATTTAATTGTTCTTTGACTGGAATTCTTGACAGACTGGAATTTTTAAAATGACATTTTACTTTAGGATAGCTTTTAACTTTTCGGGGATAATTTAATTTATTAAAGAAGATTCATTATAAAGATTGATTAAAGGATTTAACTTAATAATTAACCATAATCATTTGATTCTGTTTAAATAAACTTAAGAAAACTAAAAGACAGATTGTGTGAATTTTACCAATCTTAGGAAGGGCGGGTAGTAATGAGTGATATAGTTGCGAAACTGAAGGGCATTGTCGGTGAAGAGCATGTTGTTACAGCCGACCTGTCTCAGTATTTAAGGGGAAATGAACAACCCGCAGCAGTTGTCTTTCCCGGTTCAACCGACGAGGTTGCTGGTATCGTCAAAGCGGCATATGAGGCCGGTATTAAAGTCAATGTTGGCGGTAAAGTCGTTGAAACCAAAGGCTTAAGCGGCGGTATAGCTATTGTAATGTCCAGAATGAACCAGATTGAAGAAGTGGACCATCAAAACCTTACTTGTTGGGTACAAGCGGGTATAAACCATCAGGAATTTGTAGAAAAAATCCTTGAGGAAAATCTCTATTTTCCACCCGAGCCTTATGCAGTTTCAACCAGTTCGCTGGGCGGTTGCTTTGGAATTGGCGATGTTGATACAAAAGCTTTTAACTATTTGCCTACCAGAACCTATATTCTTGCTTATGAATCAGTACTTCCGACAGGCGAAATCTACAAAATCGGTACGAAATGTATTAAATGCGTTTCCGGTTACGATATGATTCACTTTATTGTTGGTACCAGGGCTACCCTTGGTATTGTAACCAGGGTTTTGGTAAAACTATTGCCGAAACCGAAGGCTTTTAAAGCAGTAGTTGCGGATATGCCCTCGTTAAATGCCGCTGCGGTCGCTTTTAAAGCAATTCAAAAGCGCAAAATCTTTCCGACTCGGATGAATGCTTTAAGTAAAGCTCTCAGCAATGAAATAATGGCTACGGAAGGCGTTTTGGCTCTGATTGACCTTGAAGGTTTTGCTGTTTCTACTACTCAATATGCAAAGGAAGTTGAAGCCGAGCT
>JAAYSI010000152.1 GCA_012524045.1 Peptococcaceae bacterium
TATTGAGAGAGCTGGTACAAAGGCAGGTAATAAAGGTTTTGACGCTGCACTTACAGCAATCGAAACGGCAAATCTAATTAGCCAAATATCATAAAACTATCCTAGAAAGTACAAAAAGACGGTTGAATGAACTGACCCTTGTCAAGTAGACAATCAATTTAATTAAAATTATGCACATTTGGATGCATGGTTTCGATATATTAAAGGAGCCATGCATCCTAGTTTTTTTTGAAACCTGTCTTCGTTGTAAAACTTAATATATTCAACTATTTTTTCCCTTAATTCTTCTAGTGTTTTAAATTTTTTTCCATAAAACATTTCAGTTTTTAAAGTGCCAAAAAATCCTTCCATGGGTCCATTGTCGATACATTTACCGACTCTAGACATACTTTGAGTCATTCCAGCTTCTTCAATCTTACTTTTAAAGATATTACTAGTGTATTGGAATCCTCTGTCGCTGTAAAATATTGGTTTAGCTTCGGGATACTTTTCACTTACTCTGTCAAACATTTTAAATACAAGCTGATTATTGTTCTTAAAAGATAGTTCATATTCAATAATACTGTTATCGTAAAGGTCCATAATTGGACTTAAATAAAGCTTTCTACTATCTCCTGGAATCGAAAATTCAGTTACATCTGTGAGCCACTTTTCATTAGGAGCATTAGTTGTAAAATCTCTTGCTAATATATTTTCCTTTATATACTCTGGCTTTACTCTAATACGGTTAACTTTCTTTCTTCTAATTCTAGCTGAAATACCCAAAAACCTCATAAGTCTATGTATATAGCCTTCAGAGAATGATTTTTGATTTAGTTTGTTTATGAACATTGTCATTCTTCTATATCCTAAAATTCCATCAAAAGTTGCGTGATATTCAGTAATTAACGAACAAATCAACTCATCCTGTTTTTCTTTTTCAGGTTTGATTCTATTTTTGTATTTGTAGTATCCACTTCTTGAAATGTTTAGAATTTCGCAGATTTTGGTTAACGGATAACCTTTTTCTTGGAAAAAGTCTGCTGTTTTGTATTCTGTTTCATGTCTTACTTTCGATAACGAAGCTTCTTTTCGAATTCCTCTTTTTTTTTAAGAACTTCCAGTTCAAATTCTCTTCTTTTTCTTAATGCTTTTTCTCTCTCAAGTTCAAGCTTTAATTTCTCAACTTCAGTTAATTTACTTTCATCAATTTCTGACTTAGGCTTTGGCCCACGCTTTTTATATTCCAATGCTTCCGATCCCTTTTTTATATAAGCTCTTGTCCATCTATACACCAGTGCGTAAGTAATTCCATATTTATCAGCTGCATCTTTGTAGCTCATATTATTGTCAATAACCCATTTAACTATTTCTAATCTCTCTTCAAATGTAGTTTTTCTAGATCCCATGGTATAGACATCTCCTTTAGGAGTATAATCTTTTATTTCTATACCATTATACCAGTTATTAACCCAGGTACAGATAACCCCAGCAGCAATATTATACCTAGCTGCTAAGTCTGCTAGTGAATACTTACCTGAGGTATATTCTTCTATCACTGACAGCTTAAATTTCTGACTATATGAGCGATTTCTGTTTGATGTTTCAAAAGCACTGGGTCCGTGTTCTTTATATAGTAGATACCACCTACGAACAGCTTCTTTACTAATCCCAATTTCTTTTGAAATGTCATTGAAACTAAACTTACCTTTTTCATAATCTCTACAAGCTTTAATTTTTACTTCCTTACTAAATTTTGTTTTTCTCCCCATAAATAATACCTCCAAGTAGATAATCTAATTTTAATTAATTAGACTGTCTACTTTGGAGGTATCATATCATTAAGCCATCTCTATTAAATGAATTTAGTTAGCAAGCCCGGAAGCACCAGGCTGATCTATCTTTTTCGCAGTAATTCTTCGTGCATTTGCTGGCGCAGTTCGGCGTTTGTCAAAACATCCCAGCCTGTTAGCGCCAGTGCCTTGACCGCTGTAGCCAGAACTTTTTCTCCAGCTTCAGAAAGAACTGCTCTGGCAAATTCAACAGTATGGGGTACCTCCACTCCATCGCCCAATCGCAAATAAGCATGCAGTGCCGGGACCACTTGGCTGACATTTCCCATATCTACCGAACCCACCATGGTCTGGGGCGGCTCTATGTCCGTGATCCCCAAATAATGCAAATTGATCCGAAAAGCCTGGGCTAAATGGTAGTTTGTAATCATCTCATCATAGGAGGATTCATAATAATGCCACTCCATTTTGGCCTGAACCTTGGCCGCTGCCTTCTGAGCACATTCAATAAACCTTTGCCGAATCCGGTTTAGTTTTTCTCGTCTATCTGCCCGTAAATAAAAGCGGGCAACAGCTTTATCAGGTACAATATTCGGAGATATACCCCCTTCAATAATAATTCCGTCTATTCGCTCTGCCCGTCCGAGTTTTCGTTTGAGTTTTTCAATCCGATTAAATAGACCAAGCAATGCTTCCAGCGCATTGATAGCTCCACTGTCCGCAACAGCCATATGAGCACTTTTTCCATAGTAGGTTACTTCAATTGCATCTAAAGCCAGGCTAGCTATTTCCGGCACATTACAACTTCCCGGATGAAACATTAAAGCAGCTGCCGCCTGATCAAAAACTCCCGCTTCAGTAAGGGTTACCTTCGCGCCACTTGTTTCTTCGGCAGGACTTCCTATTACCACAATTTCACCCGATAAATCTGCCATTTTACTCAAAACGACAGCCGCGCCTACTCCCGCAGCACCGATAAGATTATGTCCACAACCATGTCCTATTTCCGGCAACGCATCATATTCAGCCAGATAGATAATCTTTGGTCCATTTTGCTTACCCTGAAAATAAGCTCTAAAAGCAGTTTCCATGCCCGCTAGCGGACAATCGATTTGAAATCCATGTTCTTTCAAATATCCCACTAAAAGCTTGGTTGCATAATACTCCTTATAGCCTTCCTCCGGATTATGTCCGATTTCGGTGGCTAAAGCCCAAATATCTTTATGTAAAGAATCAGCTTCCTTTATTATCTGCTTCTTTTGATAGTTCATAACCCACCACAATTATTAAATATATTTTGCCTTAATAATTTATTAGTATTCGCTAAAAATTACTATCTTCCTTTATTTTACGATAATTCCTAAATAACTGGTTAATCATCAGCAGTAACAGGGGCTAAAGCTGTAACGTAATTTCCTACTCCCTCAAAAATAGCCATCGCCAATTGTTGCTGATAATCCGGGTCATTTAGCTTGGCTTCCTCCTCCGGATTGGATAAAAAGCCTACTTCGATGGTCACGGCAACCATATCGGTATTTTTTAAAATATAGTAGCTTTGATTTCCTTTAGCAACCCTTTTTTTCGTACTTAATTTATTTAAACTGGCCTGAATACTTTCGGCAAGTTTCTTTCCTTCTTCGGACTCAGGGTGATAAAAGACCTGCGGGCCATATTGTCTGGGGTCGGGAAAACTGTTCCCATGAACACTAAGGTAAATATCGGCATATGAGTTCATTGCTGTTTGAATTCGGTAGGCCAAATCTTCGCGTTTTCTTTGCAATAATTTGTTGGAAGTACCAAAATCTCTATCATCTTCTCTAATCATCACTACATTGCAACCGGCCTGGGTAAATAGCAGTTGGACTCTTTTGGCGACTTCCAAATTAATATCTTTTTCCAAGGTATTATTGGCACCGACTGCTCCCGGATCGACGCCTCCGTGGCCAGCATCGATAGTAATGGTCCTACCCCCTAAAACCCAGCTCCAAGACGGAATATCGTTGGAAATCTTCGTTGCCCTTTTATCATTCAGATAGTTTCCTCCCACTGCAATAACGCTTAAAATTAATACTACACTGAGAATAACACGGCTACTAAATAATTTTCTTCCAAGGCTTTTTTTATTACTCCTAGGTGCAGTTTTTCTGCTCTTAAAATAATTAAACATGCTCCTCTCCTCCTCTCACATATATTTATGGAGTTCAAGCTTCGATTATTCGATAGTAGGAAAAGAGGGACAAGACTGTTTTAAAAAAATATTTTAAAGAAGTAATAATGGCTTGCTAAAAAAAGAAAATGTCTTCGTGGTAAAGACCTGTGAAGACATTTTCTACAAGTATTTAATTTCTTTTCAGAACTCATCCACACTTAGAATAGCCACAATGCACACAGACTACACAGCCGCTTTCATGATTGACCGGCATTCCGCATTCCGGACAGGCATTATCAACTGCTACAGTTTCTTTAGCTTTTTTTAGAACTTCCGTTTCAGTTTTGATAAGACCCCCGGTCAAAACAGGTCTTGGCTGCTGCCCACCACCCTTTTTGGCGTTTCCTTTGTGGACCACGGTAGAATTGCCGTTAACTCCAATATCCCGATATTTATTGATTACCCTGCCGATAGCATCCGGGCAAGACATGACGTTCACACCTTCGCGCCTAATACAGGCCGGACAGCGAATCCCGCGGATCTGCTCAATAATCGCATCTATCGAGATGCCGGAACGCAAGGCAATAGAAATTAAGCGA
>JAAYSI010000153.1 GCA_012524045.1 Peptococcaceae bacterium
AACTCGATGCCGAACTTACCGGCGAAAACCCTTTGGACTTTACCGGTTATGAAGAAAAGCTGAATTTGAGCAAAGAAAAAACCCAACTTGCGGAAGCAGTCGTGACGGGTTACGGTAAAATCCACGGTCTGGACACTGTAGTGGCAGTTATGGACAGCAATTTTCTGATGGGAAGTATGGGTTCGGCCGTCGGTGAAAAGATAACCAGAGCTTTCGAGTATGCAACTGCCAAAAAGTTGCCCATCATTGTCTTTACTGCTTCAGGCGGCGCCAGGATGCAAGAAGGGATATTCTCCCTAATGCAGATGGCCAAAACTTCGGCTGCGGTAGCCAAGCATGACAAAGCCGGAGGCCTTTATATCAGCGTGCTGACGGACCCGACCACCGGCGGAGTTACCGCCAGCTTTGCGATGCTCGGCGATATTATTTTGGCGGAGCCGGGAGCCTTGATAGGTTTCGCCGGGAAGCGGGTCAGCGAGCAGACCATAGGGCAAAAATTGCCGGAAGGCTTTCAAACAGCCGAATTTCTGTTGGAACATGGCTTTCTGGATAAAATCGTAGCCAGAGCCCAACTCAAGCAAACCCTATCCCGCATCTTAAAAATGCACCTACCGAGCGCTAACTAAAGGAGATAGTCCATGCTGGAAAAGGAGAAACAACTTACGGAAATAAACAAAAAAATAGAGGAGTTACGCCGCTTTTCCGAGCAAAAACAAATAGACTTGTCAGCGGAAATCAGGGTGTTGGAGGATAAATTAGCGAAAATGCGAGCGCAAGCCGTAGCAAACTTAAGTCCGATGGATAAACTAAATCTCTCCAGAATGCTGGAGAGGCCGACCGCTTTAGATTATATTTCCAAAGTATTTGACGGCTTTATCGAGTTGCACGGGGACCGTAGATATCGGGATGACCCGAGCATAGTCGGAGGGCTTGCTCGGCTACGCGGCATGCCGGTAACGGTTATCGGCCAGCAAAAAGGGAGAAATACCCAGGAAAACGTCCAAAGAAATTTCGGGATGCCCAGTCCGGAAGGCTACCGTAAAGCCCTGCGGCTAATGAAACAAGCGGAAAAATTCTTGCGGCCGGTTATTTGTTTTATTGATACTCCGGGCGCCGATCCGGGCGTAGGGGCGGAAGAACGAGGCCAAGGCGAGGCCATAGCCCGAAATCTGTTGGAAATGGTCCAGTTGCGCACCCCACTTATTTCCATTGTTATCGGGGAAGGAGGTAGCGGAGGGGCGTTGGCTCTATCGGTAGCAGACCAAATCTGGATGCTTGAGCATTCGGTTTACTCGGTCCTGTCCCCGGAAGGCTTTGCCAGCATTCTCTGGAAAGACGCTTCCCGAGCCCAAGAAGCGGCTCAGATGATGAAGATTACCGCCCAGGATTTATATGAATTTGGAATTATTGATAAAATCTTACCGGAACCGGCCGGCGGAGCTCATAAGGATCCGGACGAAATGGCTCAGACCATTAAAGAAAGTCTGCTTAATGTTCCCTTTGCCAGAATGAAAGAAGAAATCGACCAGGTGGTCGAATTGAGATATAATAAATATCGTCAAATTGGGAGCTCTAGGGAGTGAAAAGGGTGGCTATGGAAACCCTATCTTTGTCTAAAATTAATTATTTCCTAAAAACCAAAACTCTTGGTCAAAAAATCATTAGCTTTACAACTGTCGATTCCACTAATAGCGAAGCTAAACGACGCTCGGCCGACGAACCGGAAGGGGCTGTGCTGTTAAGCGAAGTCCAGACGGCCGGTCGTGGCAGGTTAGGTCGGCAGTGGCTTTCCCCGGGCGGTAACATCTGGTTGACGGTGCTTCTCAAACCTGAGTTACCTGCGACTAAGATCCCGTCACTTACTTCAGTCGCAGCGGCTGCGGTCTGCCTGGCTTTGGAACAGCTTAGGCCCTCAATAGCCGACCGACTTCAAATAAAATGGCCAAACGATATTTTACTGAACGGTCGGAAAATCGGCGGAATCTTGACTGAAATGCAGGTCTCTGCTGCTAAAGTCCAGGCTGTGATTTTAGGGATCGGTCTGAATGTAAATCTTAAAGCAGAGGATTTTCCGGAAGAAATTCGCTCTTTGGCTTCCTCCATTTATCTCGAGACCGGCGAGATCCCGTCCAGAGAGCAATTAATAGCCTCTATTTTAAACTCTTTGGAACACTTGTACTTTAAGTTTTTGGAGGACGATTTAAGTGAGACCTTAGCCGTCTGCCGGCGTAAATCGGCGGTACTCGGACGCAAGATTATTCTTATCGACCATAGCGGCAAGCCTACAAGTAGCGGAAAGCTCGACAGGAGCGGAAGCCCAAGCGGCCAAATCCGGGAAGCGGAAGCCCTAGACCTAGGCTCCAATGGCGAACTGTTGATTAGATATGAGAATGGAGAAAAAGCCTCAATTATTTCAGGGGAAATCTCTTTACGGCTGCAGTAAAGAAAAGTATACTGTAGGCCTAGAATTAAAAATAAACTTAAAATAGGAATAAAGAATAACGAGCATAAACAATAGATTATAAATAATATAAATAGATAATAAACACAAACTATAAATTATAAATAATATGAATAAATAATTAAAATATGGGGGTTACGTTATGCAACAAGCACTGGGATTATTACATGTTTACAGGCAAAAAAGGATTTCTTTCTATCAGTGGCGCACTCAAGCCGGCTTTTGGCAACTGCTGGCTTTAGCCGGTGCTCTTGCAGCTCTGACCGGCCTATTAGCTCAGGTTAGGATTTATTTGCCCTGGACACCTATCCCGATAGTTGCCTCCCAATTGGGCGTGATCTTGGCTGCAGTGCTCTTGGGTAAGAGATGGGGAGCAGCCAGCATGGGCCTTTATGCTCTGGGTGGACTGCTAGGGATTCCTTGGTTTGCCGGTTGGAACGGGGGTTTGGCAGCTTTGGCCGGCCCAACCGGAGGTTATATCCTCGGCTATATTCTCGCTGCCTTATTTATGGGCCATATTTTGGACAGTAAACCGGGAACCCGCAGATTACTGCCCCTTAGTATGGTAATTCTCTTTGCCCAGCTCGTGCTTCTTTATATTCCGGGTTTAATCCATTTCTACTTATGGCTGAATCTGGCCGGTAGTCAAGTAACTCTGCTCAATCTACTCTGGCTTGGCTATATTCCTTTTATAGCCGGTGATGTGGTGAAGTCGCTAGTTGGTGCTTTAATTGCGCGCAGCGTAAGCCCAATGGATTAGTCTAGAGAGATCATTTCAGCGATATCCAATACGCTAACTTGATGTTCCTGACCCCTGCGAGCAAGCTCTTCCTGAAAAACCCGGTGACAGTACGGGCAGGCCGTTACCAACACCGAAGCCCCGGTTGTAAGAGCTTGCTCAGTTCTGTTTTTAATTATAGGATTGGGCTGTTGCAAGCGGGTCCAATAGCGGCCACCACCGGCGCCACAGCAGAATGATTTTTCCCTGTTTCTAGGCATTTCTACCAGCTCAAATCCGGGTAGAGAGGCCAGGATTTTCCTTGGCTCTGTCGTTAAAGAATTATAGCGGGCCAAATAACAGGGATCATGATAGGCTATTTTTACTTTGTCTGCAGAACTTAGTGACGGCAACTTATGATCCTGGGGCAGGGTTAGCTTACCCTTAGCGATTAATTCAGCTATTAAAGCCGTATGGGTCACTAACTCCCACGCGCCGCCGAACTGGGGATATTCATTTTTAAAAGTATTAAAGCAGTGCGGGCAAAGCGTGATTATTTTCTTTACTCCGAGTTTCGTAAACTGTGCTATGTTACGCAAAACTGTTTTTTGGTACAGCAGTTCATTGCCTGTTCGCCGAGCGGGATCGCCGCAACACCACTCGGCTTCGGCGAGGACCGCCAAATCGAGACCGGCTGTCTGTAAAAGTTTAATTGTGGCTTTCGCCGCTTGCTGGGCAGTCTGCTCGAACAAGGCTTGACAGCCGAAAAATAACAAATATTCGGCTGTAGGTTTTTCTTTGAACGTAGCACAGCCGGTTTCAGACAACCAACGCAAATTATCTGGGTAATCTGCACGCCGTAGGGCGAAGGGATTACCGCAGTTTTCTATCCCGTGGAACACCTGTTGCAGTTCTTCAGGGATATTATTATTTTCGGAGATAATATTGCGGCGCATCCCGATTATTTTACTGAGATGGTCGATTTCCAGCGGACAAAACTCATTACAGGCTCCACAGGTGGTACAGCTCCAAATAAAATCTAAGCTAAATAAATCACCGACAACCTTTTTCAATTGGGTTTTGTGGCCAGTCCCTCGTTCAGCATTAGTTGTTTTAAACTGATCGGCTTCAGAAACGGCGGCTGCGCTTGCAGCCTGTTGCGTTTTCGCCTGCCAGATTTGCCGACCT
>JAAYSI010000154.1 GCA_012524045.1 Peptococcaceae bacterium
AATGTGGTTTTCAGCGATTACATTTTACCAGAGTTTTGTCACTTGTCTCTCTTTTTTGCGCAAAAAAGGTGTTGATTTTTGTTCACCAACACCAAATATTATAGAGCCTTTTATTCTTATATCTTTAGTGATAATATAATTCGTCCAACCTTTAAATAGTTTTTTAAGTCTTCATCCAATGAAAGCAAATGAAATTTTATAGTCCCTTTATTACACCATATTACCCATAGGCTTGGACTATTCCGCTTCCTTTTAGCATAGACATGCTATGAAGGGAGTGGAGCCTATGTTCAAGAAAATACAAAAGCATGCCAGTGAAGTCCTGGAATTTCCTGCTGACGTCCTGGACAATGGGCCAAGAATAATAATTATGGGACGTAATAAGATGACGGTAGAGTATTTTACTGAAGTCGTCCAATTTACCAATGAAGAGATTATCTTAAAAACTCCCGTTGGTAGACTAAAGATACAGGGACAGGAATTTGTTCTCTCTACCGTGCTACAGACTGAAATCCACCTGGAAGGTCAGATATTCGGACTGAGCTTTGAGGAGGGTTAAGGTATGTTTAGCAAAGTGTCCCGTTATTATAAAGGGAGGGTCTATATTAAGGCCAGCGGGGAAGGTTTGGAGAGATTTATCAATCAGGCAGTGCGTGATGGTATAATTTTTTATAACGGTAAAAAATTGCCTGATTCTTTTCGGGCTGAAGTTAGTACGGAAGACTTCAAAAGATTGAGGAAAGCGGCTAGAGAAGCGGAGATTAAAATCGCTATCAGAGCAAAATATGGCTTTCCTTTTGTTGCCCTGCGCTGGCAAAGACGCAAAGGGTTGATTGTCGGCCTATTTCTTATTTTTACTGCTTTAACGGTCCTTTCCCAATTTGTTATATCTATCGAAGTAGAAGGGAATGACCGAGTTCCTACCGAACAAATCATTGTTGAAGCTGAAAAACTGGGACTTAAAACTTGGGTACTGAAAAATAACTTAGATTTGGAAGAGATAAGTAAAAAGTTGCAAGAAAACAATCCAGATCTTATTTGGGCCACTATCGATGAACGGGGAACGAATATGAAAATTCGGGTAGTGGAAAAGACCCTTCCCGAAAAAGTAGTTTACCAAGGGGATTTAATTGCTGCTAAGACCGGCTTTGTTGACCAGGTTATTGTAATTCAAGGGATTCCGGTAGTGAAAGAAGGAGATATGGTTAAGCAGGGCCAAGTGTTAATTAAAGCTGCCGGCGGGATGATGGAATATAGTATTGATGCCCGTAATCCGAACGAAGCAAAACAAAATTTAGTGGATGCTCCTGCGGCCAAAGGTTTTGTCCGGGGCCGAGTATGGTATAGCGTAGAAAAGGAAGTGCTGCTTTCAGAAGACTTTATCGAGAAAACTGGCAGATTTGCTAATGGCTGGGGTATAAAAATAAAAGATAGAGTAATAATGATAACAAACCAAAAAAATCCATATGAACAAGCTATTGAAGAAACCATAAGTTATGCCTTGCCGTCTTGGAGGAATTGGCGCTTTCCTGTCGAAGTTATAAAAGTATGTTATGAAGAAACCAAAAATGTACAAGTGGAACGTACAGTATCTGAGGCAAGGCAGCTTGCTGAGGCTCAAGCCAGGGAGGAACTCCACAGTCTCATACCTGCTGAAGCTAAAACACTGCGGGAAAATGTACGTATTCGAACTTCTGAAAATGAGGTGGAATACGTCAGAGTAGAGGCTGAGACTTTTGAAGAACTGGCAGTCTACAGGCAATAGCGGTATTCTCAAATAATGGGGGAAACAGATTGCGAAGTGAAATTAAAATTAACTTAAAAGATGGAGAAGAAGCCTTAAACTTACTTGGACTGGAGGATGCTCATTTACGCTTTTTAGAGGAGCGTCTTGGTTGCCAGCTTATAGTACGTGGAACCGAGATGACCATATCTGGTGAAGAACTGCAGGCCAAACTGGCCGAAGCGGTGATTAGACAGTTACTAGCGCTGATTAGAAAAGGGAATAATTTATCACTTGCCGATATCACCTATGTTGTGGCCAAACTGGAAGAAGGCGTTGAGCAAGATATGTCTCAAAATCTGACGAGGATTATAGCCACTACGCAGCGGGGTCGACCGATAAAGCCGAAAACCATCGGGCAGTCGAGGTATATAAAAGCTATTGAAAAACAGTCGCTGGTATTCGGGATCGGTCCGGCGGGAACAGGCAAGACATATTTAGCGGTGGTAATGGCCGTTAAAGCCTTGAGAGCCAAGGAGGTCAACAGGATAGTGTTAACCAGACCGGCTGTTGAAGCCGGAGAAAAGCTGGGTTTTCTGCCCGGAGACCTGCAGGAAAAAGTTAATCCCTACTTGCGGCCTCTTTATGATGCACTTTTTGACTTGTTAGGCCCGGATACTACAGGCAGGTATATTGAAAAGGGGACAATTGAGATAGCTCCACTGGCTTATATGCGAGGTCGGACGCTTGATGATTCTTTTATAATTCTCGATGAAGCCCAGAATACTACTCCGGAACAGATGAAAATGTTTCTGACTCGCTTGGGATTCGGTTCCAAAGCAGTGGTTACCGGGGATATCACCCAGGTTGATCTGCCGCGAGGGCATTATTCCGGGCTAATAGAGGTTCAGCGGATACTAAAAGATATACCTGAAATCTCCTTCCATTACTTTACCGTTGACGACATTGTACGCAATCCACTTGTACAAAGTATCATTCATGCTTATGAGGAAAAGGGCGATCATCCTACCAATAATGAGGACAGTTAGTCCGGTAAGGGTTGATGGAATTTGGTAAAAAAAATTAAAAATAGACTCAAACCTGAGATACCTTATAAGAACACGCAACTTCTATTGAAGGTAGCAATTTTTATGCTGTTCTTTTTTCTGTTTACTGTAACAATATCCTCGGGGCTCTTTGGTACCAAACTGAATGTAGAATTAGGGGAACCAAGTCCGGAACTTATCGTGGCTCCCTATGATAGGGAAATTGAAGACCTTACTACTTACCGCGAGGAGCAGCAGGCTGCTGCCAGCATGGTTGAGCCGGTCTATGCTGCCGATGAGTCCCAGATTGCTTTTTTAGCAGAGGATTTAGCTAAGACCTTTCTTGTTTTAAAGAATCAGCAGGAGCTTTATCAAGAGACTAAAAATACCGGAAATCAGAACACCGAACTTGCTGTTTCCGAGATCCTCGAAAAATTAAGAGAAACTACTCCTTTTACGGTTTTAGCGGATGAAATATTGTTAGAATTGTTGCATATGCCTGCCGAGGATATAGATAAGGCTGAGGAAACTATAAACGGAATCATTATAGGGCTTGCCAGAAACCCGGATAGTGGCGCTAAATCGCAGAGTGAAGTTATTGATTTAAAAAACCGAATGAGAGAACAAGTAGAAAAGTCCGGGCTGGCCAAACAAATGAAAACCTTTGCTCAGACTTATATTGAGTTGAAAGTAGTCAGGCCGACCCTGATCATAGATGAGGCCGAAACCAATAAATTGCGCGAACAGGCCAGCGCCCAGGTAAAGCCGTCCGTCTATACCTATAGAGCAAACGAAAAGATCGTCGGGCCGGGTGAAATAGTAGATGAAAAGATTTTCCAAACCTTGCTGGCTTATGGTTTGGTCGAAATAAAATCACCATGGATTCCGGCTGCGGGGATTGCGATTACGGTTTTAATCGCAATGGTTATCTTAATAGTATTTGCTTATCAAATATCTCCGGATATTTTGGTGAAATTTAAAAGATTTGCCTTAATAGGCCTTTTGATGTTTCTGGTTTTGGCTTTGGGTAAGGCCTTCCTATCTGTTAATTTAGGAAATAGTGATTTAAATAATTTGACCGGCATATTAATTCCTGCTGCTTGGGCTACTATAACTGTAACAATCCTGCTTGGAGTTAGAATTGCGGTGGTAGTCTGTCTGATCCTCGGGATATTTGTAGGGATTATGGCTGATCCGACCAGTCTCGGCCCCTCGGGCACTTTGGCCAGTTTATTCGCCATGGTTGGCGGTTTGGTTGGAATCCAAGGGGTAGCCAGACTTGATCGGCGTTCAGACCTGGCTCGAGCCGGAGTCTATGTAGCCGGTGTTAATTTAATCTTAGTAAGTGCCATTGCTTTAATCTTAGAATTAAGCCTTACTTCCTGGTTGATTGGCTGCATTCTGGCTTTAGCCAATGGTTTTTTAGCCTCGGTTCTGACCATGGGTACTTTACCTTGGCTCGAATCCGGCTTTAATATTACTTCGCCTATCAGATTGTTGGAGCTTTCCAACCCGAATTCTCCGCTGCTTAAAGCCTTGCTTTTAGAAGCTCCAGGCACCTATCATCATAGCGTTCTGGTGGGCAATTTGGCAGAAACGGCTGCCGAGGCCGTAAACGCTGATCCGGTGTTAGTTCGAGTCGGGTCTTTATACCATGATATCGGCAAACTTAAAAGGCCTTACTTTTTTATCGAGAACCAATTTTCCAAAGATAATCCGCATGATAAAATAGCTCCTACTTTAAGTGCCTTGATTATTACTTCCCATACCAAAGACGGTTTGGAAATGGCTAAAGAACATAAATTGCCGGAAGAAATCCAGGATATTATTGCGCAGCATCATGGTGACAGCCTTACGACTTATTTTTATCATAAGGCGCTGGAGGAAAATCCGGATATTCCGGAAGAGGCTTTCCGCTATGACGGACTGAGGCCCCAGTCCAAAGAAACGGCGCTTGTACTGCTGGCCGATAGTGTAGAAGCTGCGGTCCGTTCTCAAAAATTAAGCACCCCGGGACGAATTGAAGGCCTGGTAAGAAAGATAATTAAGGAAAAATTTGATGAGGGATTACTGGATCATTGTGATTTGACTTTCAAAGACTTGGACAAAATCGGTCTTGCCTTCGTTAAGGTCTTAAGCGG
>JAAYSI010000155.1 GCA_012524045.1 Peptococcaceae bacterium
ATTGGGAATGGTGGTGCTGGATAATGAGAATTAAAAGGTTTAGCGGCGATAGCATAACCGAGGTGATGAACAAAATAAGGAGAGATTTAGGGCCGGATGCAGTCATTCTGCAAACCAGAAAGTATAAAGAGGGAGGCTTTTTGGGCTTTTTTGCTAAAAATAAGGTTGAGATTACGGCAGCGGTTGAAGACAAACCAGTAAAAAAGGATCTGGAAGCGGAACAGCCCTTTACCCTAGTAAATAAGAATAGCATCAAAAAAGCCTATGAGGCCTATAGAGATAAGGAAAAGGAGAATATCGACAGTCAGATAGAAGTCTCTGCTGAGCAGGTGGAGGAGGAAAAGAGTTCTAAGCCTTCTTCAGTGGACCAAGATGCTTTGGCCAAAACCCAATTAGAATTGCAGGAAATGCATAACCTGCTTAAAGAAATTAAAGGACATATTGCTCGGGAAGAAGAAAAAGACAGTATCCCGGAACCGTTGGTAAAATGGGCTACATTTTTGACGCAAAGAGGGATAAGTAAAGACTTAACAGAACGTCTTTTAAGTGGGATTTTAAATGATTTGGATAGAGAACTGTGGGACAACTCCGATATTGTGTTTTCTCGCCTAAAAAATGAAGTAATAAAACTGTGTGCCAGGACTGAAATAATTCGCCCAAGCAGAGCCAAGACTACCGTAGTTGCGTTGGTAGGTCCGACCGGTGTCGGTAAAACTACTACTATCGGTAAATTAGCAGCGGGCTTTAGTATTATTGAAAAAAGAAAAGTAGCCCTAGTTACTGCTGATACCTATAGGGTTGCCGCGGTGGAGCAGCTTCGGGTTTTTGGGCAAATCATCGGAGTTCCGGTTGAAGTGGTAATGACGCCGGATGGTTTAAGGGAAGCGTTAGCTCGCCACAGGGATAAAGAATTGATTTTTATTGATACTGCCGGCCGCAGCCCGCATCATGAATTACATATGTCCGAGCTGGAAGCTTTTATGGAAGCAGCCAAGCCCCATCTTACTATGCTGGTCCAAAGTGTTACTACCAATACCTCTGACCAGAAAGCTATTTTTGAAAGGTTTAAAAATTTATCCACCCATCTGATTTTAACTAAACTTGATGAAAGTTATCGTCTGGGAAATATCTTAGACCTTATGGTTCAAAGTGATATCCCCTTAGCTTATTTAACTAACGGTCAAAATGTTCCCGATGATATAGACGCAGCGACCCCGGAAAAATTAGCCAGATATATTTTGGGGGAGGACAATCCATATGTTTGATCAAGCAAGCAAACTACGCAACCTTGCATCTGCCAAAAACCCGGCATTTCGCCAAAGTATGCGCACAATTGCTGTAGCAAGCGGTAAGGGCGGTGTAGGAAAAACCAATTTAGTTGTCAATTTAGCTTTAGCTTTGGTAGATCACAATTACCGTGTAATCATCATGGACGGCGATGTAAGCTTGGCCAATGTGGATATTGCTTTTGGGATAACGCCGCGCTATAGTTTAAGACATTTGTTGTTTGAAGAAAAAAGAATTGAAGAAATCCTTTACCCTGTGGAAAAAGGTATTATGGTCTTACCCGGAGCGTCAGGGGTAAGTGAACTTGCTAATCTGGATAGAGGCCAACTTCGGAATGTTTTAGCGAATCTTGGTCGCTTAGAAAAAATCGCCGATATCCTGTTAATAGATACCGGGGCGGGGATAGGAAGCAATGTTTTGAGCTTTATCGGAGCTGCCGACGATGTTATAATCGTAGTAACTCCCGAACCGCCTTCAATCACCGACTCCTATGGTCTGATTAAAGCTTTCAGCCAGCTCTCTGAAGCTAGCAATATACATGTGGTGGTCAATAGAGTTAAAAACAAGACCGAAGCCTTAGAAATATTTACCAGATTAGAACACGCAGTTAGGAGGTTTTTGGGCTTAGAGCCTAAATTATTGGGGTGGATTTACGACGATCCCCAAGTCGGGCGCTCTGTTATGCAACAAAAACCACTCGGTCTTATCAACCCCCGAAGTCAAGCTTACAAATGTATCCAATGGATTGCCGGTAATGTAGCGGGTATTTACTTGGAACCCCCAACAGAAAGCGGTGGGATTAGAAGATTTGTCTCCAGTTTTTTGCGCCAGTAGTTTTTGCAAATTACCAACAGCAAAAATGAAAGTTGCAAAAAAATGAGGTGTTTTAATGCTATATGAAGATAAGATTCACGAAGGGTTATCAGTTGAAGTAGTTGTCCGAGAAGGAGAATATAAAGGACGTTACCGGACGAAAATTGAAGAACTTGGGAAGAGGATTATTTCAATCGGGGTACCTATAGCCGACGGCCAGTTCGTTCCGTTAAGGGAGGGAACGCCGATAGAAATATTCTTTAATGATGAGCTTACAGCTTATTCTTTTGAAAGCCACATAATTAAAAGGATTGCTGTACCTATCCCAACCTTTATCATAGAATATCCTACTAAAATAAAAAAAGTACAGCGCCGGAGATTTGTCAGAGTCCAGGTCTTTAAGCAATTAAAATATCTGGTTATTGGCAAGGACGGTGTGAGTGACGAAAAAACCGGTCTAATGAACGATATTAGCGGGGGAGGCGTACGCTTTCAGTCTCAAGAGAATATAGAAACTAAAACGCTTATGTTGCTGAAACTAAACCTAAAAGACACCGAACTGGAAATTCCTGCTAAGGTAATTCGTTCGGAAAAAGAAGAGGATACAAATACCTACATAATTTCAGCGAGTTTCCAGGATATATCGGAAAGGACCAGAGATAAGATAATTGGGTATGTTTTTGATATCCAAAGAGAAATGCGTAGGAAAGGTTTGATTTAAATGAAAATACCGGCAATGAGACTCGAAGCTTTAAAAGAGATCGGTAATATAGGTACAGGCAATGCAGCCACCTCACTTTCTGCTTTGTTACAAACCAGAGTGAATATGGAAGTGCCCAAAGTCTGGCTGGTCCCGGTGGAAAACTTGGAAAAGGCCCTGGGCGAACTTGATGCGATTAGGGTGGTTTTGTATTTAAAGGTGGAGGGTGATGCGCCTGGCAAAGCCGTATTTGTCTTTTCACTATCGAGTGCTCAGGCTATCGTCCAAACCTTGCTCCGCACCCCGGAGCCGCCGGATCTTTTTGCTAATGAGCTAGCGCAGTCAGCGTTGCAGGAAGTGGGTAATATTTTGGTCAGCTCTTTTATTGTAGCTCTTTCACAGTTTTCGGGTGTTAATCTTCAACCTTCGGTTCCGGCACTGGGTATAGATATGATTGGGGCAATGATAGATTCTATATTGCTTGAAGAAGGAAAAATTGACGAAAACGTGTTGATTATAGATACTACCCTAACCGGTCTGGAAGGGGTACAAGGGTCTTTTCTATATTTTCCTGAAGGTGGAGCATTAGATAAATTACTAGGGGTTTTTGGTATATGAGCAATACGATTGTAGTAGGAATGGCTGATTATAAGGTTGGTAAAGCGCCGGACAAGTTAATGACGGCTGGACTGGGCTCTTGCATCGGGATTTGTGTATATGATACGCTTGCCGGAGCTGCCGGAATGGCCCATATTATGCTTCCAAGCTCTAACGGCAACCTTCAGGGTAATCTGGCCAAATATGCTGATACTTGTTTGGAGATGATGTTAGAGGACCTTTATAAATTAGGGCTTCGAAAAACTAGGCTGAAAGCTAAAATGGCCGGAGGAGCTCAGATGTTTTCGTTTAAAGGGAAAGTCCCTCAATTGAAAATAGGCGAAAGAAACGCCGAAGCGGTCGAGCGAGAATTAAAAAAGCATGGAATTCCCCTTCTGGCGGCTGATGTCGGTGGAACTTTCGGCCGGACTATTAATTTTGATATAAAATCAGGTGAATTACATATTAGAACGATCAATCATGGAGAAAAGGTGATTTAATGTCCCTGAGACAAAAAATAACCATTCAAGGCTTTTTTTTTAGATTAGGTTTAATAATTGCCCTTATCGTGTGTATTTTTTCCTTTTACGGAGGTTACGGTTTGGTAGCGGTTCTGGTTCGGACAGGCCTATCTTTCTTATTTGTTTTTCTGCTTGGGAAAGCTTTGACTTCAATCTGGCAAGCTGTATCACCTCCACCTCCACCTGTGGAACAGCCGGCAAATAAATATCAGTCGACTATTGATTTTTTACTCGGCGCCGAAGATGATGGGGAAGATAATGGGGAAACAACTAAAGATATAGATGAACTTGGGGCAAAGGGGTATCCCGGTCAAATAGCCAGTGATATGATCGATGCCTTACAAGATGCCAGCAAACAAGCGGAAATTGTACGCAGGATGGGCTGGGAAGAATAGCAGGAGGTGGATAAGTGATTGTACAATAGACCGTATAATAATAAGCAACCTGCTTGGAACGAAGAACATGTGCAAAAATTTCTGCCGTTGGTGAAAAAAATATCTGGTAAACTAGCCATGTCTTTACCTGCTCATATAGATGACGAAGATCTTATTGCCTATGGAGTATTTGGCCTTTTGGATGCTTTGCAAAAGTTTGAACCGTCCCGTGGAGTAAAATTTGAAACTTATGCCAGTCTAAGAATTAGGGGATCAATTATTGACGGTTTGAGGTCGATGGACTGGGTTCCACATTCTGCCAGACAAAGAGTAAAAAAGGTTAATCAAGTTTATACTGAATTAGAAAGTACCTTGGGTCGTAGTCCGGAAATGGAAGAAGTAGCTAAAAAGCTTGAAATATCGTTAGAAGAACTCAACAATCTCCTTTTACAAGGACAGTTCATGACCCTTGTTTCTTTGGATGAGGCGCTTTCCACCGATTCTAAAGATAATAATATTTCTGCACTGGACTTGATTATTGATCATAAGTCTGAGGAATCCTTCGAACAAATAGAAAAAGAGGAACAGAAAAAAATATTGGTCGAAGCTATTGAAAAACTCTCGGAGAAAGAAAAAATGGTCATTGCTTTATACTATCGAGAGGATTTAACCCTCAAAGAAATTGCCGCCATAATGAAACTTTCAGAGTCGCGGATATCGCAAATTCACTCTCAGGCAATTCTGCGTCTACGCGGCTATTTAAGTCGGCAAAAGAAAAATATTTTATAGAGTCGCCCTAAATTTCCTTGTCCAAATACTCCGATCGCACGCACACTGACTTCCGTATTTGGCCAAGTAGCTTCTTCATTTATCACTGAAATTCTTATCTTAAAAAAGTATATTTGTGTATTACTTAGCAGCAAGTGAACAGCTTCGGCGCGTGGTGAGCGGGTAAGGCACAAGATACTATTTTTTTTGCCTATTTTTAGATTAAAGTATTGAAGCTTTTCTTCCGATATATGTCTTAGATACTGACGGGAGGTGAAAAGATGAATATTACTGAAGCTCTGCCCGTTACAAGTCTTGGGAACTTGGCTGGAGAATCCAAACAGAGCCAGGAAAGCAATTCCCTTTCCTTTGATGCTTTGTTATTCAGCCTGTTTTTAAACAATTATTCGCAGGAGCAGTTTGGGGCAGAGCAGGTAAGTGGAGAACTCGGAGAGCAGCAGAATACTTTCATTGCACATATTCAAGCTAATAGCGACTTAGGACATAGTCCAAACCGAAATTTTTATCTCCAGATTCTCCAAGATCTTTTTCCGGCAGGCAAGGAGGCCAATTCCGGACTGGGAGTTGAACAAAACCCTATAACTTTATTCTCTACAGAAGCGGGTTTAAGCGG
>JAAYSI010000156.1 GCA_012524045.1 Peptococcaceae bacterium
TAAAAAGCAGGCTGACGGGCTAATCCCACAGCCTGCTTTTTATTGATAATTTTCCTATTATATACTAAGATGAACTAGATATTAATTTGAAAAAGAGAAAGGGTTTTTTATGAACTTTGATTTTACGCAAGCTCTATATTTGTTACCGGGTATTTTGATCGGTTTTGCTTTTCATGAATTTGCCCATGCCCAAACTGCAGTCTGGCTCGGAGACGATACCCCTAAGCTCCAGCGCAGAAACTCTCTGAATCCTTTGGTGCACATTGATATTATCGGTTTTATTATGATCCTTTTAGCCGGTTTTGGTTGGGCCAAACCTGTCCAGATTAACCCCAATAACTTTAAAAATCCCAAACGAGACGATATCCTAGTTTCTGTAGCAGGCCCTGCCATGAATATTCTGGTCGCTTTAGTCTTATTAACTCTGATGCGAATTCTTATTTCAATTCCTATTGCTAATACCGCCGGCAGCACTTATGCCATTTTGCTAACTATTCTAGATTATGCTGTCTGGATTAATATCGTTCTCTGTGTTTTTAACCTTCTTCCGATTCCGCCGTTAGACGGATCCCATATCTTATTCGGCTTAACCGGCCTGAAGAATACGGAAGTCTACTTTAAACTCTACCAATGGAGTACATTAATTCTTTTAGTATTAATCCTTACAAGACTACTCGGGAAGATAATCGGCCCGCCAATCTACTTTATATATAGTTTTTTAGTCAATCTTTTCTTCTAGGGTAAATCTTTAATCAAGCAGTGAGGAGGCAGAAAATGTATTTTGATCCACTTTATTATCCTTACTTTTCGCAACGAATGACTGTTTATTCCAACCAAGGCATGGTTGCCACATCCCAACCCTTGGCTGCTCAAGCAGGCTTGGAAATTTTAAAAAAGGGCGGCAATGCAATTGATGCAGCCATAGCTACTGCTAGCTGTCTGACAGTAGTGGAACCTACATCCAATGGCATAGGTGGCGATGCTTTTGCTTTGGTCTGGTCTGGCGGTAAGCTTTATGGTTTAAATGCCAGCGGACCTGCTCCACAATTACTGTCCGGTTCAGAGCTCCGAGAAAAAGGTTTGCAAGAGATGCCCATGTTAGGTTGGGAAACCGTAACAGTTCCCGGCGCCCCTGCAGCCTGGGCTGCTCTGGCTGAACGTTTCGGCTCAATTCCTTTGACTGTAACCATGCAGCCAGCTATCAGCTATGCTGAACAAGGTTATCCGGTTTCGCCGGTAGTCAGTGCCTGCTGGCAAGAAGCTTGCGAATACTATTCTCAAGTACGGGATTCCGAACAATACCACTCCTGGTTTTCAACCTTCACTATCGACGGCCGTGCTCCGCGAATTGGGGAAATATGGAAATCCCCGGCCCAAGCGCGGACTCTGCAGGAAATAGCCGAAACAAATAGCAAATCCTTTTACCAGGGAGCACTTGCTGAAAAAATAGATGATTTTGCGCGCAAATACAATGGTTACCTACGTCAAGAGGATTTGGAAGCCTTCCAACCGGAGTGGGTTGAACCTATTAGCATTAATTACCGCGGCTATGATGTTTGGGAGATTCCACCCAACGGACACGGTCTAGTGGCTTTAATGGCGTTAAATATCCTGAAAGGTTTTGAGTTTCAGGCTAAGGATACTCTGGATACTTATCATAAACAGATTGAAGCTATAAAATTGGCCTATGCTGACGGTCTCCGTTATATCGCCGAGCCCAGTGCCATGCCGGTAAAAGTTAAGGACCTGTTATCTGAGGCCTACGCCGAGGAAAGGCGTAAACTAATTTCGGCCAAAGCAATTCAGCCGCTACCCGGGACTCCCCCGCAAGGCGGAACAGTTTATATCGCTACCGCTGACAGCTACGGTAACATGGTTTCAATGATTCAAAGCAATTATAACGGCTTTGGCTCCGGTCTGGTTGTACCGGATACAGGCATAAGCCTGCATAACCGCGGCAGCAATTTCAGTCTCAATCCCGAAAGTCCTAATTTCCTGCTTCCGGGGAAACGACCCTATCACACCATTATTCCCGGTTTTCTTACTAAGGACAACCACGTTGTCGGTCCTTTCGGAGTAATGGGAGGTTTTATGCAACCCCAAGGACATGTTCAGGTCATTATGAACACCATTGATTTCGGCCTAAATCCTCAAGCCGCTTTAGATGCTCCAAGGTGGCTCTGGGTCAAGGATAAAATAATTAAGCTCGAACAAAAATTCCCCGAGCATATCGCCCAGGGCTTACGCAGACTGGGACATGATATAAAATTGTCTTTAGACACCGGTCTATTTGGCCGCGGTCAAATCATCTGGCGTGACCAAAGCGGCATCCTGGCCGGCGGAACCGAACCACGAGCTGA
>JAAYSI010000157.1 GCA_012524045.1 Peptococcaceae bacterium
GTCGGTAACTTCGCTTATATAGGTTACTTCTATTCCGGCTTCTTTCAGAGTTTTATAAGTACCGCCTGTCGATATTATTTCAAATCCTTGAGCAACCAGACCTTTGGCAAATTCGACCACTCCTCGTTTGTCCGAAACACTGATAACCGCTTTCTTACCCATCAGACAACCTCCTTAAAAAGGGCAATTTTAATCATTTATAAGAACTTAAATTAACTAATTATAATCGCAATAAAGAACAAACTTTAGAATAAAATTTAAAAAGTATCTTAAGCTAATCATATAAAATATATCAAGTATATATAGTTATAAAGTATATGAAGTGAAGTATATAAGTGCATTGTAAGAGGATTAAAGGATTAAAGGATTAAAGGATTAAAGTATTAAAGGACTATAGGATTCTAAGATTCTCTGAGAATGCTAACTTTTCTGCCTTCTCTTTTAACTTTACCTAAAGCGATTAATCTAACCGCTTCAGGATATAATTGATGCTCAACCTTCAGAATTCTTTTGGAAAGTGAGGCTACATCATCCCCATCGTAAACGGGTACGGCCTCTTGCAGAATAATTGGGCCGGTGTCCATGCCTTCATCAACAAAGTGAACAGTACATCCACTGACCTTAACTCCGTAATCCAGTGCTTGTTTTTGGGCATTTAAACCGGGAAAAGCCGGTAATAAAGACGGATGAATATTTATTATCGGATAAGTAGCATTGCTGATAAAGTATTTACTTAAGACTCGCATATATCCGGCTAGTACGAGTAGTTCGGTATCCAAATCTTCAAGCCAATTCAGAATATCGATTTCCTGATTTTTTTTATCGGCATAATCATCGAGCGGAAAAACTCTAACCGGTATTCTCACCTTTTGCGCTCTTAATAAAGCTTCAGCATTGACGTTATCGGAACCAACCCCAACAAAAGTAATAGGCAAAAAACCCTCAAGCCATTTATCAATCAAGGCTTGGAGATTACTGCCACGTCCAGAAGCTAAAACCGCAACCCTCACAGATAATTCACTCCTTTACCGGGAATAACTCTTCCCAGACGCAAAGGAACTTCGTTCTGGGCTTGTAAGATTTGAACCACCTGTTCTTCATCTGCCGGATGGACTATTAAGACAAACCCTATCCCGAGATTAAATGTTCGGAGCATTTCATCCATTGTGATATTGCCAATTTTCTGTAACAGTTTAAATATTGGCGGTACTTCCCAGCTTTCAAGATTAATCTCTGCTCCTAATCCCTCAGGCAGAACTCGCGGTATGTTTTCGGTTAAACCACCGCCTGTAATATGAACCATCCCGGGGATAGATAATTTTGCTAATACTTCAAGAATCGGACGAACATAAATCTTAGTAGGGGTCAGCAATACTTCGCCGAGCGGCTTTCCAAGTTCCGGAAATACCCTATCTAACTCGTATCCCTCAAACACTTTTCTAACCAGAGAATAACCGTTACTGTGTAGACCGCTGGATCTCAGCCCTAATAGAACATCCCCTTCTCTGATCATTGAACCATCTATTAATTTGTCTTTATTTACCACACCTACGGCAAAGCCAGCAATATCGTATTCATTAGCTTTATAGAATCCCGGCATCTCGGCAGTTTCCCCGCCGATCAATGCACAACCGGCTTGACGGCAACCTTCGGCGACTCCTTCCACGATAGAAGCCACTTTTTCGGGAACGAGCTTGCCTACGGCTAAATAATCTAAAAAATAGAGGGGTTCTGCTCCCTGTACCAGGATATCGTTCACACACATTGCCACCACATCTTGACCTATGGTGTCATGTTTATCCAAAGCAAAAGCGAATCGTAATTTGGTGCCCACTCCGTCTGTTCCTGAAACCAAAATTGGCTCAGGATATTTTTGTAGATCGAGACTGAACAATCCTCCAAATCCACCGACTCCGCCTATTACTCCCGGTCGCCAAGTACTGGCGACAGCAGGTTTAATTTTTTCTACCGCTTCATTACCTGCTTGAATATCCACACCGGCATCTTTATAGGTGTATCCCATCTCAAATCCTCCCTTCGCCTACATCTTTACTTCCAAGTCCTTTTTGGAACATTTCGGGGAAACATCTATAGGATAATCACCGTTGAAACAAGCTAAACATACCGGACTGTAGTTCAGGGCTCGTTTCAATCCTTCTTCCGACAAATAATACAAGGAATCCGCCCCAATATGCTCTCGAATTTCTTCAATACTCATCTTATTAGCTATCAAATTCTCTCTTTTTCCTGTATCGATGCCGTAATAACACGAATAACAAACTGGAGGAGAGCTAATCAGTAGATGGATTTCTTTAGCCCCAGATTTCCGAACCATTTCAACTAATTTAGAGCTGGTTGTCCCGCGAACTATGGAATCATCAATCATTATTACCCTACGGCCGCGAATTACTCTGGCATTGGTATTGAGCTTTATCCTAACACCCACTTCTCTCATCCTTTGGGTTGGTTGAATGAAAGTTCTCCCAACATAACGGTTCTTCAATAGCCCTTCCTCAAAAGGTAAGTCTAAAGCTTTAGCATAACCAATAGCCGCCGGAGTCCCCGAATCCGGTACCGCAAGTACGACATCGGCCTCTATGGGGCATTCTCTGGCCAGTTCTTCGCCCATTCTTCTACGGCTTTCCCACACATTTAAACTATCAATAGTACTGTCCGGACGGGCAAAATAAATGTATTCAAACGAGCAATGAGTTGTTTTGTTACTCGGAATACCTTGACGAGAATGAAGACCGTCCTGATCGAGGGTCACCAACTCTCCGGGTTCGACATCTCGAACAAACTCAGCACCGATAGTATCTAAAGCGCAGCTTTCGGAAGCAAAACAATAGCGGTTATTCAAGCGACCTATACATAATGGCCTAATACCGTACGGATCCCGTACTCCGATAATTTTTCCCTCAGCCATGATTAAAAAGGCGTAAGCTCCTCGCAAATCGAGCATAGTCTTGAGAATAGCATCCTCCAGGCTATGTCTTCTATACCGCGCAATCATATTTAAAATCAGTTCACTGTCAACAGTGGTCTGAAAAACTGTCCCCCGATTCGCTAATTCGTCTCTTAACTCTACAGCATTAGTAAGATTTCCATTATGGGCCAGAGCAATCATCCCTTTTTGGAAATAGCCCACTAAAGGTTGCGCATTAGTCGGCAAATTCGCTCCTTTAGCAGAATAACGAACATGCCCGATGGCCATTTTTCCATTTAGCTCTTGCAGAATTTGGTCGGAAAAAACCTCGGAAACTAAGCCCATTGCTTTATGGTATTTGATTTTGTGTCCATCGCCCACAGCAATGCCCGCACTTTCTTGACCTCTATGCTGTAGCGCATATAACCCATAGTAAGTTAATTGAGTTACTTCTTGTTCCGGGGCGTATACACCGAACAAACCGCATTCTTCTCTAGGTTTATCGTCAGTAAAGATAACCACTTCAAAACCTTCTTTCCCGCTTGTTTAAGTTATTCATTCCTATCCATAATTCTGGCAATGCTTTTTTCATATACCGGTCGATATTTACCTAAGTTAAGATCTAAACTCTTTAGCCCATTCAGGGTCAGTTGGAGATTGTTTCCGCCTGTTACTCCTAAAAAGAGCAAGGGTATATTTTTAGCAGCAGCTAAAGCCTCTATTTCACCGGCCTGTTGCTTGGTTGTGGATATAATAAACCTACCTAAACATTCGCCAAAAAGGACCTTCAAAGCTTCTGTGTTCTCTAGATTTATATCAACTTTAATTCCTATATTTTTGGTCATTTCCGCTAGAGCTATAGCCAAGCCCCCCTCGGAGATATCATGGGCCGAAAGCAAAAGTCCATTCTGATTTAGTTCTAGCAAAAATTCCAGCCTCTTTTTAATCTCTGCCAGATTCAGATTTGGAAGAGCACCGGCCTCAAGATTTTCATAAACGGCTAGATATTCCGAACCAGCCAGCTCCCCTTCAGGTTCCCCGAGCAGATAAACTTGTTCTGCTGCTGACTGAAAGGTGTTTGGCAAAAACCGGTCAATATCTTCAAGCAAGCCAATCATACCGATTGTGGGGGTAGGATAAATTGCCTCATCCGCTATTTCATTATAGAAGCTTACATTTCCCCCGGTAACAGGAGTATTTAGCACTTTGCAAGCATCAGAGATGCCGGCGCAAGCTTGTTTAAACTGCCAGAAAATCTCAGGCTTTTCCGGATTACCAAAATTTAAGCAATCCGTAATCGCTAACGGTCTAGCTCCAACACAGACTATATTTTGAGCCGCCTCTACAACTGCCAGAGCCCCGCCGACATAAGGATCCAAAAAGACATAACGGGAATTACAGTCGGTAGTCAGAGCAATAGCCTTTTTGCTACCTTTAATTTTAACAACCGCTGCATCTGCTCCTGGCGCAACCACTGTCGCTCCCGCCTGATGATCAAATTGTCTATAAATCCACTCTTTGCTGGCAATTGTTGGCTGAGCAAGTAGGGTCAGAAAAACTTCTTCTACAGAGTTTTTTAAACGGATATCACTCAAGGTCTTACTTTTTAGTTCTTGATAATATTTGGGCTCGGCTGCCGGCCTATTATAGACCGGGGCTTCGTCCGTTAAAGCTTTGACAGGTATTTCTGCCACCTTTTTGCCGTCTTCGAGCAAGCGCAACATGCCATCAGCAGTAACTCTGCCAACTACAGTCGCCTCTAACCCCCACCTGGCGAAAACCTCCTGCACTTCCTTTTCTCTACCGGCTTTCGGCACTATAAGCATCCTTTCTTGAGTTTCCGAAAGCATAACCTCATATGGCGTCATGCCTTTTTCCCGCCTAGGTACCAAGCTTAATTCCATCTCTATACCACTATTGCCTCTACTGGCCATTTCGGAAGAAGAGCTGGTTAAGCCTGCTGCCCCCATATCTTGAATTCCGACCAAAGCTCCGGCATGAATCAACTCTAAGCAGGCCTCCATTAACAATTTTTCCATGAACGGATCGCCTACTTGAACATCGTAACGACTATACTCAGAGTCTTCACCTAAATCTACCGAAGCAAAAGTAGCTCCATGGATACCGTCTCTACCGGTCCTGGCTCCAACCACCATTACCGGATTGCCTACCCCTGAAGCTACCCCTTTGGCAATATGTTGATGTTCCAGAAACCCTACGGCCATAGCATTAACTAACGGATTACCGTTATAACAGCTATTAAAATAAACATCTCCGCCGACTGTAGGAATACCAATAGAATTTCCGTAACTGCCGATACCACTGACCACACCGTTTAACAATTGTTTATTATTCTCTTCTTCGAGCGGGCCAAAACGCAGCGAATCCAAAACGGCAATCGGGCGAGCACCCATGGTAAAGATGTCGCGCAAAATGCCACCTACGCCGGTAGCTGCACCCTGGAAAGGCTCAATAGCTGAAGGATGATTATGTGATTCAATCTTAAATACTATAGCTTGTCCATCACCGATGTCGACAATGCCGGCATTTTCCCCAGGACCTTGCAAAACTTGAGGGCCTTCAGTCGGGAATTCTTTGAGGACCGGCTTAGAGGTTTTGTAAGAACAATGCTCAGACCACATTACACTAAAAATACCCACTTCCAAAAAGTTAGGCTCTCTCCCGATTAACTCTACTATACGATCATATTCCTCATCTTTTAAACCCATCGTTCTCCAAACATTTGGCTCCATGCTAAACTCTCCTTTCCAGTGTTTCCATATAAAATATAAAATTAACGACCAACAATTTGGGTTAGCAGCTTTATACAGATATTTTTAGTATTGGCTGCTAAATATTATTTTATCGGCTTTGCAGTTGTTGCTTGATCTTTTTATCCTTTTCTTCTACCTGTCTAGCCATTCTTCCCCGATAATCCCTAAGGGCATTTTTTAAATCGCAATCCGACAAACTAAGCATTTCAACAGCTAATAAAGCGGCATTGCGAGCTCCGTTAATCCCAACGGTGGCTACCGGTATTCCCGGAGGCATTTGCACGATAGAGTAAAGTGCATCAACCCCCTCTAAGGCTCCGCTTTTAATCGGCACTCCGATTACCGGTAAAGTGGTAGCTGCGGCAACAACTCCCGGTAAGTGAGCAGCAAGGCCTGCTGCAGCAATAATTATTTTTCCACCGCGCTTTTCAAAATCTTCCACCCATTCAATCGTAGTATGCAAAGTACGGTGAGCCGAGGATATTTTTACTTCAAAGGGTATTTGAAATTGTTTTAAAACCTCAATAGCATCTTCCAAAACAGGAAAATCGGAATCACTGCCCATAACCACGCCTACCACAACCATAAAAAAGCCTCCTTAGATCTTTTTTATACTTACTCTTTTAAGTGTATTTTACCTGAGAACCATATTAGGGTCAATGAAAAATCGAACATTTTTTAAACATTAAATAAAAATGTTCGGAAAAAATAATGTTTCTCTACCCTAAAGGTTCGCAAAGTAATACATAAATATACTATAAAGAAATACAATAGGGCTGCTGCTCGCCGAATTCTTCTCCGTCGTGCAACAGCCCATCCTGCCATACTTATTTATTGTTTTATAGTCCGAACTCACATATATACAACCTTGTTAATCATTAAAGAGTGATGTTTGGCCAAATCAAAGTCTATATAGTCATTAAACTCTTCATCACCTTTGGCAATTGCTCTTACAACAGGTCTGTTAGGGAAATCCGGATTTTGTTTAATAACATTCCCCCGCATGCCATTACTTAATTCAACACCTATCCCAGTAGGATAGACCGCGATACTTTTTATAAACGCATCGACCACTTCAGGGTCAAATTGCCACCCGGCCTGAGCTACTACATACTCATAGGCTAGATAAGGCTCCATCGCATTTCTATACGGTCTTTTACTGGTTAAGGCTTCATAGACATCGGCGACAGCAGCAATCCGGCCAAATTCATGAATATCTTTCCCTTTCAAACCACGTGGATAGCCTCCGCCATCCCATTTTTCATGATGCTGTAAAGAAACATGCGCCGAATGGAGACTAAAATCATGGTTTTTTCTGATTACTTCATAGCCGTAAATAGTATGTTTTTTTATCTCTTCAAAGTCTTCTTGATTAAGGGATTCTTTTTTATTAAGAAGATCTAGCGATATTCGAGTTTTTCCAATATCGTGCATTAATACCCCCATGCCCAGCTCCAGTAAACTATCCTGCTCCAACCCTTTTTTTATGCCCATTACTAAAGCAATTACCGTTGTATTTATTGAGTGGTAGTAGGTATACTTATCATAACCCATGATATCGGATAAATTACTCAAAATATCCATACTATGTAATAGATCATTTATAATATTCAATACGGCTTTTTTCACCGATTCCACATCAACTTCAGCATCTACATCGGCTTCGATGGCTGAGGTTACGGATTTAAGAGCCTGAAAAGCAGATTCCTTAGTCTTATCAGTTATAGGGAATTTCAGCTCTACATCCTTAAAACGGTCATCTTTAATAAAAATCATATCATAGCCTAATTCTTTTAACCTGGTAATATAGGCGTTACTTAAAACAACATCTTCACCTAGTAAAATCTGACCAAGATAATTTTTTATCGGTCTAGCTAATACACTACCCTCTTTAACATAATTTACATTTACTAGCCTCATTGTATTCTCCAAAGCTTATCTCCAACAAATTCCTCTGATTTTTTTAAATTGTTCTTTTTTCAAAATCTATATTACCATTATTTATAGCAAAAAAACAACTAAAACAAGACATTTTCCAAGAAAATTGTGCATAATTTTTAAAAATATCGTATAATTTTAAAATCTTTATAATAAATAGCGGATATTATTAAGAACTTTTTATAGTAGAGATCATTTTTAATCTTTACTAATATTAGATAATTAGCTGGACAAACTATTTTAACTACTATTTTATATGGAGGGTTTATGATTAAATTCACTGAACTTACTGATCTAATACATTCAAATCACGACCAAATTGTAAAATCGGTCCAAGATTGTATACGAATAAAGAGTGTATCCGAGGATAAACAAGGTACTGTGGCTGCGTTAAATTTCTTTTTAAATCTGGGACAAAAAATGGGATTTAGAAGCAAAAATGTTGACAACCTGGGTGGAATTATTGAATTCGGGGATGGCGAGAAAACTATAGGAATAATTGTCCACCTTGATACTGTCCCGGAGGGAACAGGCTGGCAATTCCCCCCTTTTGAAGGGCAGATCAAGGATGGCAAAATCTATGGACGGGGTGCTATGGATGATAAAGGGCCGGCTGTAGCTGCTCTTTATGCTCTAAAAACGCTCAAAGATCTAGGAGTTAAGCCAAAGCAAAAAGTCCAAATGATAATTGGTATTGACGAGGAAACAGTATGGGATTCTACCTTAAAGTTCTTAACCAAAATTAAAGAACCGGACTTTTCTTTTGTGCCCGATTCTAAGTTCCCCATAGTGATTGCGGAAAAAGGTTTGCTTTGGCTCGAACTGACCAAAGAGCTTCAAAGCCAAAACAAAACCGCCCAATGGAATAAACAAAATATTATTATTAAACAAATGTCCAGCGGCGGTGAGTCTATTAATATCGTTCCTGATTATTGTGAAGCCACTTTAATGGTTTCTGAAGATGGGGTTCAGCACATAGAGCAAATAGAGCAAAAGCTAAAAAAATTCCTACAGGAAAATGAATCCTATAAAATAGAGTTAGTCCATAATAAAACAGAACCGGACAATGGTCGTCGTGAGTCTGAAGTAAAACTATTGTCCTATGGAAAATCAGCTCATGCTTTTGTTTGTAACGAGGGGCAGAATGCCATATCTCAGCTCATGCTCTTTCTCAATGACTTAGATCTTCTGCCGGAACAAAAGGCCTTTGTGCAGACCTATGTAACCAAACTAGGAATGGAGCACTACGGTGAATCATTGGGAATCCAGATGGAGGATGAACTCACAGGCAAATTAACGCTGAACCCGGGATATATTTTCTTGGATGAAAAACAAGCTATTTTAAAAGTAGACCTTCGCTTCCCAGCAAGTCAACAACTGAAGGCGGCAAAAGCGCAAGTAGAATCTGCTTTTAAAGTTTTTGAGGGGGATATCAAGTTTATTGATTCTCTGGAGTCTCTTACTTTTCCCGAAGATGACCCCCATATCCAAAAACTTTTAAAAGTATACCGGGCTTATACCGGGGATCAGGAAGCAAAGCCGTTGGGTATGGGTGGAACTACATATTCTAAAGCTTTTAAAAATGCGGTGGCTTTCGGTCCTACCTTTCCAGGCATGGCTAAAGTAGAACACCAGCCGGATGAGTACATCGAAATAGATCATTTGATTAAGTGTACAGAAATTTATGCCTTAGCAATTCATGAATTATTAAAATAGCCAGCAATACCTAAAATTTTTACATAAAGTTTTGCCAAAGACCGCTTTCCAAAAAGGTATTAAATCCATATACCGCCGTGCTTATTAAGATAATAAAGAGAGCCAGAAATATGCTTAAACCGTCATATTTTATCTTCGGTTGTTCTTCTTTGGAAAACACAACGTAAGTCAAAATCTCAATCCCTAAGATAATCAATAAGGCAGGCCACCAACGCAGAATGAATCTAGCTCCATTAAACCCCTGAATTTCACTTAACATCAGAATAATACCGGTGGCTATCAACAATATTCCCATTGATATTGTTCCAACTCTCCATCTCCTCATCAGTTTCCGTCTCCTTTGGCTGAAGTTGTATTGGACTCAGGTACTTCTTTGCTTCCCGCTATGAGCTTAATACCTCCTAGAATGAAGAGAACTGCGACTACCCCAGTACGTACATACTCCCTTATTCGGTAATCAAACAAGGCTTCGAGCTGGGGTAAGGCTATTTTATCAAAAATCATGATACAACCGATTGCTATTAAGCCAATCCCCAAATATTTACCTGCCTTTCTGGAAAATTGGTTTTCTCTTAAGAAATCTGTTAAAAAGGTCGAGGATTCCTGCTGTTTATCCGGTTTGGAGACTTTATGCAAAATATCAAAAATGCTATAGAACCAGAGAATCGGGGCAAACATTAACAGCAGAGATAGGTTTAGAAAATCGCTTAGATAGAGGGTTAAAAAGAAGGCCACCATCAACTGAACACCCTTTTCCATTTGCCCAATATACATATGACCTGCCCCGGGAATTATGGAAAAAGTGAGAGCCAAAATCTTGCCGTTCTGGGCTTTGAGCTCTTCTTCCAGATTCTTAAAACTTTGGCTGTTTTCTGTTATTCCAGTTTCAGGAGCAAAAGATTGCCGATTAATTCTGTCAGCAAGTATAAGGCTGTCTACTAAAGCGGCAAACCAAATAAAGGGTAGAATAATTAACGGTATCGGATCGTAAAAAACCCCTAATACCATAAATATAAATCCGCCTGCAATGACAAAAGCAGTTGCTAAGAGAAAGACAAGCCCCCGATGAAGCAGTCCAAGATAGATATGGCCTAGGCCCGGTATAAAAGATAATAGAAAAGTAAGAAATTTACTCTTTTTCTTCATAATCTTACTCCTTTTTAATTAAGTCTTCTAGAAATGATTTTTCGAAAAAAGATTTTTCTTTTTTGAGAACCTTCTGGGTCCATCCTGTCTGAATAAAAGACTTTGGTGGTTCAATTCGAGCTTCGATTGTTTCCAAGGGTTTTGACAATTTCGTTCCCTCGGACAGTCCTTCAGAAATCTTATCAAAATATCCTCCAACCCAGAAAAACATTACTATACAAGCGGCTGCACAGTAAGAAATAATTAAATTGATTTTGTTATTATGTCCTTGCGTATAATTTTCTTTTTGGATATTTGCCATGACCTTATCGGTGAATTCTTGCCCTAGCTGGGAAAAGCTTTCCTGTTGTAAGCTTTTATTCAAAAAATCGAGGTAGATGGACAGACAATTATTACATTGTAGGAGATGCTCTTCCATTTGGATGCGTTCCGACTCCTGCAGCATTCCTGCGCAATATGTTTGCCATTCTTGAGGCCTATAACATCGTGAGTTATTAAATTCTGTCTCCATATTCATTCAACTCCTCAAAGCGTTCCCTTAAGATTTTTCTGCCCCGATAAAGTCTGGTTTCCACTGCTCTGACACTAATGTTTTCTTCCTCTGCGATCTCTTTGCAAGTCTTATTCTCCTTGTAACTTTTCCTAAGCACTGTGGCGTAGTGTTCAGGGATTTTATTCAAACATTTGTCCAATAATTCCCTTTCCTCTTTTTCTATAAGCATATCCTGAATAGACATTCCTTCGTCGGCTATATGCTCTAGGTCTGATAGACAGATGGTCTCCCTGTTTTTTCTGCTGGCAGCTCTCCTTTTAAAATCGATACACTTATTCAGGGCTATCTTACTAATCCACGTGGTAAACCCCCTAAATTTATAGTTAGGAAGGGATTTATAGACCTGCAAAAATGTTTCTTGCGCTAAATTTTCTGCTTCAAAAGGATCACCGACAGCATTGAGGCAAATTGCAAATACTAAGTTCTTATATTCCTCAACCAAGGAGCGAAAGGCCTGCTGATCGCCATTTAATGCCTTGCGGACAACTGCCTCTTGGTCTATCTTACTCCCCCCTTTTCTCATAATTATAGACGTATACTGTGATTAAAACACTTCAGTTTTATATAAGTTTTTCAAGTTACGCTTTGCAGCAGTCTCTTGGGTATAAAAGAAAAGACCGGTCAGATTAAGCTATTAAAGCTATTAAAGCTATTAAGCTTAACCCTGACCGGTTTTATTTTACATACGATAATTTTTTGAGATGGGGAACAAATATTCTTTTAAATCCTGAGGTAGTACTTAAATAATGCCAATTCCAATGGGTATTCCCGAAATATAAAAGAGAAAACGACCAATAAATGCGCCAATAAGCAAAATACCTACGGCTGTATAAAGAA
>JAAYSI010000158.1 GCA_012524045.1 Peptococcaceae bacterium
AGATAATATCCTCTATCACTGTATATTGGTAGCGGTCGCAATTTAAATCGGAAAGTACCCCGGCTTGAACCATAAATTCTGAAACAGCACCCAGAAACATCTCCTGAGGTACGGCGAGGGATTTCCCATCGCCATATTGGGCAAAGAAATCACTAATGATCTCGTCCAGCACCTCAGACAGGACTCGCTCTGTCCGGCTGACAGTAGCTGAAACACCTTGAAGCTCATTACCCTTTTCACAAGCACCGTTCTTGTAGCCCTGTAAAGTATAAGCCGTTAGATCTTCGCCAATCACAATCAGAAGCTTGGTGGTGCTGCGCATACTCTTTCCATCCGGTACGAAATAGCTGTATCTGCGAAAACCGTCCTCCCTAATCTCCATCCCATTGAAGCCGTACAGCAAAACGGTGGTCTGAGCAGGGTCAATGGTAAAGGATATGGCTTGGGTTGCGGCATCATACTCTGCCGGAGCCACAAAGTCGCTAAAGCTATAGACCGTTACCTGCTGAGATAGAACAGGGTAGGACTCAAAGGCCTCCCTCTGATAATGCCCGTCCTCTAAAAGGGATTTATAATCCTCCCAAGTACCTAACTCCCTTTCGGGATAACCGCCTGCATACAAGGTAGGTGATGGTTTCCGGCCATTGATGGAAATCACCGGCATCTGCTCCTGTAACTCGTTAAAACTGCCGGCAAAGGGATAAATGGCTTCAATGGCCTTTTCTTCTGTAGAAGAATTGGTAAGGGTATAACTGTCTTGGACATCTGCTCCCCAAACCCGAATGCTGTCCTCATTCGGCAAGGAAAAATCATAGCTGATATTACGAGTGGCACTGATTGTATTATCCGCTTCACTCAAAGTCAAAGGAAATAGCGGACCTGCATAGGACATAAAAGTGCTGCTTTCGTTATGGTCGGCGTCGTCTGCAGTATTATAAGCAAAAGAGAAGAGGTTTTGCACTAGAAGTGCTCCACAAATGCCAAGAACTATAACTATGCAAGTGTTAATCACTAGCTGTTTTTTCATGCCGAAATTCCCTCCAATTCCAGGGCCTTTTTCAACTCTCTCAAACCAGCTTTCTTGTACCAATTCCAAAATTAAATCAGTAATATAAACTATTATAACACTTTTTTCCTAGTCTAGCTCCACTGCTCCGGTATAGAGCTGATAATATCTGCCGCCCAGCGCAAGGAGTTCTTCATGAGTACCCTGCTCTACAATCTCTCCCTCTTCCAGCACGATAATGTGATTGGAATTCCGAACGGTAGACAGTCTATGGGCAATTACAAAAGTAGTTTTGTCCTTCATCAAACGGTCCATCCCACGCTCAATCTGCTTTTCCGTTCTTGTATCGACTGAGCTGGTAGCTTCATCGAGGATTAGAATAGGAGCTTTGGAAATAGCAGCCCGGGCAATATTTAAAAGCTGGCGCTCTCCCTGACTCAAGTTAGAGCCGTCGCTGTCCAATACTGTATCATAGCCCTTGGGTAATCTCTCAATAAAGGAATGGGCCCCGGCAATCCTAGCTGCGGCTACCACTTCTTCATCTCTTGCCTCCAAACGCCCATATCTGATGTTTTCCCGGACTGTACCAGAAAATAAATGGGTATCTTGAAGTACCATGGCAATATTGTTTCTTAATGACTCCTTCCTGATTTTCTTAATATCTATACCATCAATCAGGATCTGACCTTCTTCTATCTCATAAAACCTATTAATAAGGTTCGTAATGGTTGTTTTACCCGCACCTGTTGAGCCGACAAAAGCAATTTTCTGACCGGGTTTTGCTATCACATTAATTTTTTTCAGTACGGTCTTACCGGGAAGATAACCAAAGGTCACATCTTTTAAAATCACTTCCCCTTTTACTAGATGGGCAGCTTCCAACTTATTTGTTTCGGTACAAATTTCTATTGCATCTGCGGGATCTGCTGCTTCAGGAGTTTCAGCCAGCACTTCAAATACCCTTTCCGCCCCCGCTAAGGCTGCGAAGATCATATTTAACTGCTGTGACAATTCAACAATCGGTCTAGCAAACTGTCTGGAATAGTTTGTAAAGATGGCGAGACCGCCAATGTCAAAATTAGCTGTCAAGCACAGGATACCGCCGACCGTCGCCGATACAGTAAAGCTGATCTGACTTAAATTGCCTATGACAGTTCCCATAATCCCGCCAAAAAAATGCGCCTTCATTTGTTTACTGCGTAACTCGTCACTTAGAATTGCAAATTCTTCCATCACCTTTTCTTCGTGACAAAATACCTTTACGACCTTCTGACCGGTAATAGTTTCTTCGATATAGCCATTGACAGCGCCAAGCACCTGTTGTTGATCTTTGTAATATTGCCTGCTTAGTTTGCCTAGCATGCCTGCTATATAGACAAACAGGGGTATTGTCACTATAACAACGAGGGCCAATAACCAGTTGATTACAAACATCAGTAATAAGGTGCCAAGTAAAGTAAGTAACCCTGAAAAAGCATGGGGCAAGGTGTTATTGAGCATTTCACCGACCGAATCGAGATCGTTGGTAAAACGGCTCATAACATCACCATGGCTATGGGTATCATGATACTTCACAGGAAGCCTCTGGGTTTTACGAAATAATTCATTCCTGATTCTAACCAGTGCTTTCTGAGATACTCCTATCATGATTCGCTGCTGCAGGTAAGAACATAGAACACCAACCAGATAGATACTCGCCATAATAAGGATACCAATTAACAGATTGCTTATTTTTTCTTCGGTAGTTTTATCTGCTGCAACTAAATTGTTAATTATTGGCCGTAGTATATAACTGCCCCCGAGGTTAGCCAAGCTGCCAGCCAGGACACAGGCAAAAACAAACAGAACTTTAAGCTTATCGCGCCCGATATAGGCAAGCAACCTGTTAATCGTCACTAAAGTGTTCTTTGGTTTGCCACCGTCCATGGCACCGCGCGACTTTCTGTGGCGTCCAAAACCGCCGGCTCTCTTCCCTCCGGGGCCGGCTACTTTCATCCCTCCGAAATTATCGGTTGTATTTGTCTTTTTACTTCCATATCTGTTCAATAATGCTTCTTTTCTTTCTTCACTAATATGTTTCATGAGGCTGTTACCTTCTTATCCATCTGAGAGTAATAAATCTCAGAATAGGCTTCACAACTTTGTAGCAATTCAGCATGGGTACCAATACCGGCAATCTTTCCATCATCAAGGACAATGATTTTATCCGCATCAATTACGGAAGAAATCCTTTGGGCTATGATGATTTTCGTTGTCTCTGGCAACTCATTTTTAAAGTTTTCCCTGATCCTGGCTTCCGTTGCGGTATCAACGGCACTCGTACTGTCATCAAGAATCAGGATTTGGGGTTTCTTTAACAATGTCCTGGCGATACATAATCTTTGCTTTTGCCCTCCGGAGAGATTGACCCCGCCCTGTCCCAGTTCGGTTTCATATCCTTTTGAAAAGGTGGAAATAAAGCCATGGGCCTGTGCCCTTTCTGCCCATTGATATATCTCACCATCACTGGCCTGTTCGTCACCCCATTTTAGGTTTTCCCTAATCGTACCGGAAAACAGTACATTTTTCTGGAGTACGATGCCAACCCCGTTTCGAAGATTCTTTAGCGAATAATCCTGCACATTGACGTCATCGACCAGTACTTCTCCTTGATCAACGTCATATAACCTGGGAATAAGTTGTACAAGGGTCGATTTGCCACTGCCGGTGGACCCAATGATACCAACCGTCTCCGCTGGCTTTATCACCAGGTTGATGTTTTCCAGAACCCACTTTTCATTGTCTTTATAATATTTAAAGTAAACATTTCTAAATTCAATTTTACCCTGCCTAACAGTAAGATCCCTATGTAAAGCATTCTCATCCGTTAGGTCGCTGTCCGTACAAAGAACCTCATTGATACGTTTTACCGAAGCAAGGGATCTGGTACTGCTTAAAATAATCATGGAGACGATCATCAACGACATGAGAATTTGAACAACGTAATTTATAAATGCGGTCAGGACACCGGGAGTCATGCCACCTACAATAACCTGATAACCACCAAGCCATAGCACAGCCAGAGTTGTGATATTCATGGCCAAGATCATAATCGGCATGGTAAAGATAACAACCTTCATTGCCTTTATTGTACTTTCTTTCAAGCCCATATTGGCTTTTTGAAATTTATCTTCTTCATACCGTTCTCTGACGAATGATTTTACAACCCGGATATTCCTTAAGTTTTCCTGGACAGTATTATTAAGTGCATCGAGCTTTTCCTGCATGATTTGGAAGCGAGGAAAAGCGATTTTTATAATGAAATAGATTGCCAGCGCCAGCAAAGGCATTACGCAAAGAATAACCATGGCTAATTTCGGATTTAGTATAAAAGCCATTATAAGGGCCCCGATAAGCATACCCGGCGCCCTTAAAGCCATTCTTAACAGCATCTGGAGCATATTTTGTATCTGGGTGATATCATTTGTTAAGCGAGTAATCAAAGATCCGGTATTGTAGCGATCAATATTGGTAAAGGAGAATTCCTGAATTTTATTGAACAGATCTTTTCGCAAGTCGTTGGCAAAACCTGAGGAGGCCTTTATAGCAAAATAAGCCCCGCCAACACCGCCTGCCATCATGACCAGTGCTGTTATGATCATTGTTATACCCATAACTATTATGTAAGAAATGCCTCCACCA
>JAAYSI010000159.1 GCA_012524045.1 Peptococcaceae bacterium
ATATTAGTCCTCTTAACAGTCCCTATCTTCGTAAAGAGGTGGCTGAATCCTGGATCAGATCAAAAAAATATGGTGTGTGTCCATGGGGTACATACGAGGACTACAGGCTTACAGAAGAGGAATTGGAGCAAGCGAGAGAGCAAAATAAGCAATTGATTGAGGTAGCCCAACCATTAATCAGCAACTATTTAGAGCTGGCTTCTAGGCATGGTCATTCTTTGGAATTGTTTGATCCCAGCGGAGTATTTTTGCTGGGCATCCATGTCAACCTTTCTTTGGATCCGGTCTTAGCCGTGGTTTTTAACGAGAGTACCACAGGTACTACTTCCCATGGTTTAGCGACTTATTTAAAAAAACCTGTCCAATTAATTGGTCCGGAGAATTATCTGGATGTTTGGCGTAATTTTATATGTTCGGCCGCTCCAATATTAAATGAAGAAAATGAAGTATTGGGGACTCTGGCCCTTATCCAGGATTTAGGTGATAGACCCTGGGAAAAAGATCCGGTTAAGCTTCATGCCCACTCCCTTGGCTGGGTTAGTTCACTGGCCGTAGCCATAGAAAAACAGCTAAAACTCAGAAATAGTTATGATTCTTTAAGCGAAGTTAATAAAAACTTAAGGAAGGCTACTGAAACCCTTAAGGTTACTTTGGAGTTTATCGACGAAGGGGTCATGACCATTGATCCGGACGGTACTATTATTCGCAGCAATCAAGAGGGAAGCAGGATTTTTAATCTAAATCATGATGAAATGAAGGGCCGCAAAATAACGGATTTCTTGTCTCCTAAATCAAACCTGCTTGACCTGGTTACTAAAAAGAAGACAGTAGACTATATGGAAGAATATATTGTTGTAGGCGAAGAAGAAAAACCTTATCTGGTAAGCGTAAAACCTGTTAAAAAGCAGGATACCGATGAGCTGGATTTTGCTATTTTGCGTTTTAACCATTCCGATAAAATTAATGCTTTGGTTACTAGCCGAAGTGGGGCTACTGCTAAATTTAGCTTTGATGATATCATCGGTGAAAGTGTAAGCATGCTAAAAGCAAAATCCCTGGCCCGCCGTTTTGCCAAGTCCCTGGATAATGTTCTTTTGTTAGGGGAAAGCGGGACAGGTAAAGAACTATTTGCTCAAGCCATTCATAATAGTTCCCGACCGGGTGGCCCATTTATAGCGGTCAATTGTGCGGCTATGCCAAGGAACTTAATTGAAAGTGAGCTATTTGGGTATGAGAGTGGTGCTTTTACAGGGGCCGAAAAGAATGGGCGGCCGGGTAAAATAGAATTGGCCAATGGGGGAACACTCTTTTTGGACGAGATTGGTGATATGCCCTTTGAATTGCAAGCAGTTATCCTGAGAGTATTGCAAGACAAAATGGTTATGCGTCTGGGAGGAAAAAACTATAGACAAGTGAATTTCCGCTTGATCACGGCAACCAACCAAAATCTTCAACATCTTATTCAAGAGAAAAAATTCCGTGAGGATTTATATTTCCGTCTTTCAGTCTTGAATATTGATATTCCGCCATTACGGGACAGGGGTTATGATATTGCAATTCTGGCGGAGTATTTTATTAAGAATTATGCTGAAAAAATGGGCCTGCCTGTGCCTACTATCAGTGATGAGGCCAAAGAAAAAATCCTTCAATATAACTGGCCGGGTAATGTACGCCAACTTGAAAATGCCATTATTTACGCCGTAAACCTCGCCGAAGATAATATTATTGAAGTCCAGCATTTACCAAAAGAGTTGGTAGAAAGAACAGAAATTTCACCTCCATCCGGGAGTGAAGCTGTTGCTCCGCCTACTAATAATGTTCCTTCCGATACTAAAGGGGAAGAGCTGTTCTCTATGGAAGAGTCGGAGAAAATGGCGATACAAAAAGCGATGAATCGCGCAGGTAATAATGTGGCAATAGCTTCCAAGCTATTAGGAATTAGCAAGACGACACTTTACCGGAAATTGAAAAAACATAATATTGACTTTTAAGACCAGCTATTACAGCTGGTTTTTTTATTTAAGGCTCTCTGTCAAATGTTGGGGTTAAGTCCGAAAACAGAGAGTAAATAAACCAAGCACTTGAAGATGTCTTCATTTGATGTGCCCCCAATCATTAGATTTTTAGATTTAACTTTTGGTGGGCAG
>JAAYSI010000001.1 GCA_012524045.1 Peptococcaceae bacterium
CAAGTTTTGACGCTAAAATCATGCTTGGATTAACCATTTAATAAACTCCCTAATACTATATAAAAAAGGACAACTCTTAAGTCGTCCTTGATTCAAACGCTAGGGAGTGGATATATGAAAGCTTTGATTTTAAGCGGAGGAACTGGTACCAGACTGAGGCCATTAACTTATACCAGTGCTAAGCAGCTTCTTCCTTTAGCCAATAAACCCATATTATTCTATATTATCGAGAAAGTCGTCAAAGCAGGAATTATGGAAATAGGTATTATTGTTGGGGATACCCATAAAGAAGTTAAAGAAACGGTTGGGGATGGGGGTCGATGGGGTGCTAAGATAAGTTACATTCATCAGCCTAGAGCCTTAGGTCTAGCTCATGCGGTAAAAACAGCAGCTAATTTTCTGGGCGACAGTGATTTTCTGATGATCCTCGGGGATAATGTCTTCAGTATGGATTTAGATATAGTAATCAGGAATTTTTACGCCAATAAGGCCAATACCACAATCCTCCTTCACAGGGTTGATAATCCTTCTCAATATGGGGTAGCAGTCGTTAAAGACGGCTGCCTAGCCGAAGTGATAGAAAAGCCTAAAAATTATATAAGCGATTTGATTATTACAGGGGTTTATGTTTTTGATAAAACTATCTTTCCGGCCATTGAGCAAACCGATCCTTCGGCCAGAGGCGAATATGAGATAACTGATGCTATCCGGAAACAGTTGGAAATGGGTGGAAAGATCACTTACGAGCTTATCCGGGGATGGTGGAAAGATACAGGCAAATTGGAAGATATGTTGGAAGCTAACCGTTTGATACTTGATGAACTGGAAAGTGAATATCCAATTACCGCTTTTCCGGGTTCTTTAATTTCAGGCAAAGTTATAATAGGTGAGAACGTGACGATCAAGGACAGCATTATCCAGGGACCGGCTCATATTGACCAAGATACCGTTATTATAAATAGCTATATTGGACCCTATAGCTCGCTAGGTAAGAGAGTAAAAATTGAAGAGTGTGAACTTGATAATTGCATTATTTTGAATGACACTAGGCTGACAGGTATAAATAAAAGGATCAGCAAAAGTCTGATAGGTAGAAATGTTTCGATCAGAGGAGGAATTAACAGGAGACCTTTGATAAACTCTTTCTTGGTAGGGGATAACAGCGAAATCAATCTTTAATGCTTAAAGAGACAAGTGAGACAAGCAATTTTTTTATGTCATAGTAAAGTAAATACAAGTGAAGGATAAAGGAAGAAAAGATATGAAAGCAATTATGGTGACCGGCGGCGCCGGCTTTATTGGGAGCAATTTCATCAGGTATTTTAGACAAAGGCATCCTGATTATCTGATAATTAATTATGATAATTTGACTTATGCCGGGAATCTTAGCAATGTCCAGGATTTGGCGGGCAGTTCAAGATATGTATTCATTAAGGGCGATATTTGTGATAACGAACAAGTCGCACAGGTTCTTAGGCAATATGACCCTGTGTATGTGCTAAACTTTGCGGCTGAATCCCATGTAGATAGGAGTATCGATGATCCGCTGTTATTTGGGAAAACAAATGTCCTGGGGACCTTAAATTTGCTATATTGTCTGCAAAAACACTGGGAGAATGGCAGTGAAAATACCTCCAATCGTTTCTTGCAAGTATCTACCGATGAAGTATACGGAAGTATCGCCAATTTGCAGGATTCCTTTGACGAAGAGTCAGACCTTCTGCCCAACAGTCCCTATTCAGCCTCAAAAGCAGGAGCGGATCTTTTGGGAAGAGCCTTCTACCAAACCTATAAATTCCCTATAATCATAACAAGGTGCTGCAATAACTATGGCCCATATCAGTATAAAGAAAAATTTATTCCGAACTCTATAATCAAAGCTTTAAGGAATGAACCAATCCCTATTTATGGGGACGGAACAAATATCAGGGAATGGATTCACGTTACCGATCATTGTGTCGCTATTGAACAAGTTCTTTTTCGGGGAAAAATCGGGGAGGTTTATAATATCGGAAGTGGGGAAGAAGTCTCGAATCTGAAGATGGCTGAGACTATCCTCAAACATCTAGGCAAACCGATAGATGCCATCATTAAAGTTGCCGACAGACCGGGGCATGACTGGCGTTATGCACTGAACAGCAACAAAATTAAGAGTATTTCTCAATGGAAATGCAATTATAGTTTAATTGCGGGTATAAAGGATACCATTCGATGGTACCAAGAAAATCGCGACTGGTGGGATGAGAATTAAAGCAAGGCACTCTACGTTGTAATTACGTAGAGTGCCTTGTTTATAGCTATCCTGGCTAGGTTTAGAGGTTTGTTATAGGAAATTTTTAGAGTCTCGTGCCACACTCGCTGCAGAATTTCACTCCTTGGGCCAGGGCTGTTCCACAGGAGGGACATTTCTGCAGGGATAGATTTGTTCCGCAGTTGGTACAGAACTTACCTGTCCCTCCCGGTTTGCCACAGCTAGGGCAGCTAATGGTTTTGGTTTCAATTTTTCCGGTAAATACCTGAGTGTTTTGGGCCGCCTCTTCGATATCTTGCAGCATTTTTTTAGCTCTGGCTGCAGATATTTCAATATTCATCCTAGGGGAACACTCCACGCATAAACCCTGTTCTTCGTTAAAATCCGCATCACATACCCATTTGCGGCATTTATGACAGCGGTTAAAGTGCCTTTGGGCTTCGTTCTGGGCTCTTTGGAAGGCTTTTTCATGTTCTTTTTGCCATTCGGGACTCATTCCGTGAAATCGTTCAGATAAGACATCAGTACCATGACTGGCGCTCCAGGCAAGATTATTTAGTCTGCCTCCTAATAATCCACCTAAGGCCCGAGCGCCACCGGCAACTCCACGAAGTAGGGAGCCTTTTTTATAGGTTTCGGATTCCACA
>JAAYSI010000160.1 GCA_012524045.1 Peptococcaceae bacterium
AGTTAATTCGTTTTCTCTAAGCTGTGACTCCCATAAAACACTTTTTTGACCTTTGTAGCGATTTTCCAAGAAGGTTATAAGTTGGACAAGGGGTTTTTCTTTCTTTTTTTTCAAGTTCTCCCAAGCTGTCCCCAAACTCCGGAAAGAACAATATAATCCTTGGCAAGTTCCCATTCCGATACGAGTCTTGCGCCTTAAATCGTCAAGGTTATTCGTGCTGTCCCAGGATGCCACTAGCTCTACCTCAGCATAGCTCACATTTTCACATTCACATAAAATTGCTTCTTTTTCAGGAGAATCTTTGAGGTATTGTTCCAGCAGGGCTCCCTTTTCTCCGTACTTCTCTAAGTAGGTGGAGAATTTCCTCCCACTATGGAAAGCTCCCTCTTGCTCAATTAAAGGGACATCTTTTGTGAGACAGGGTTTTCTTTCCCCTAGGAGATTTGCAACATAATCAACTGTTTTTTCAGCCATTAATCGATAAGTTGTGAGCTTACCTCCTACCAAACTAATTAAACCAGCTAGGCTATCCCTTACCCCATGATCAATCATTATAAAATCTCGAGATATATTCCTACCATCCTGTTCCTCTCCATGCTGCATATCAAAAAGAAGAGGCCTCACCCCGGCATATGCTCTTAAGATACGAAGAGAATGAATATTTGGGATTAGTTCTTGACCTGCACTCAGAAGAGTATCAACTTCTTCGCTTGTTGGCTCTGCTCTGTCCGGATTATCAATATTGACTGAGGTTGTTCCTAAGATAGTCACAGTATTGTGCGGCACAATGATGTCCCCGTCGCTTGGCCTACGCAAACGATTTAATACTCTTGAAGTAAAACGTTGGTTAAAGACCAAGAGCGTTCCCTTATTCTTTACAAGGTCCAATTCTAAACCCGCTAAAGAAGCTACCTGATCAGCCCAAGAACCAGCAGCGTTTATGATAATAGTACATTCCCAGTAAGTTCTCTCCCCCGTCAAGGTATTTACTATTTCTGCCCCAACTACTTGGTTGTTTTCTATTATTATCTTGTCTAACTTGGAATAGGTGAAAACCTTAGCTTCGTATTTGATGGCATGATCGACATTTCCCCAGACTAGGCGAGAGCCGTCAATCGTAGCATCTGGAACCAGGAATGCTCTTTTAATTTTTTTGGATAGAAAAGGTTCGTTCTTTAATACTTCTTTAGCTGATATTTCCTTCGTCAGAATACCTGCTTCTAAGCAACCTTTTTGCCAATCCTCAAGATAGCTATCATCATCCAATTCATGCTGTAGGTACAGTCCGCCGGTATTTTCTATACAAGAAGCCGCTATTTTTTTTAAAATAAGATTTTCTTCTAAACACTCTTTGGCCGCTGCTGGGTCATTTAAAGCATAACGTGCTCCGCTGTGAAGCAAGCCATGGAACCTGGAACTTGCTCCATGACCCAGATCCCCTTGTTCAATCAAGATGGCATCTATCTTCCTTAATGCTAGATCCCTAATGATACCAACACCGGTTACTCCTCCTCCGACAACTATAACCCTTGTCTTATTAGCTGCCATAGTATCCTCCTTCGAGTTTAAAAAAGAAAAAGCCATAATGCACTTCTTAAAAGCAGCATTACGGCTTCTCAAAATCTCTAGCCATAACTCTTAAACTTCTATTGTTTTAGTAGTTCATCTTTTAATACTATTCATCTTCTTTTTCCCAATCCTTAACTCTTAAAACAGCTTTTTGCCAGCCTTTGTAGTATTTTGCTCTGAGTTCTTGTGACATCTGCGGTTTAAAACTGCGTTCCACCTTGGCACAACCCTTTAGTTCATCATAATCGGTCCAAAAACCGGTTGCTAAACCCGCCAGATAAGCCGCTCCTAAAGCAGTTGTTTCAAGGCAGCTGGGACGTTCAACTTCTACTCCTAAGATGTCTGCCTGAAATTGCATTAATAAATTGTTCGCTGCAGCGCCACCGTCAACCCGTAATAATTGGAGCTGAATGCCCGTTTCCGATTCCATCGCTGTTAAAATGTCCTTGGTCTGGTAAGCCATTGATTCAATAGCTGCCCTAATAATATGATTTTTGTTGCTTCCTCTGGTAAGTCCTAGGATAGCACCTCTAGCTCCCATATCCCAATAAGGTGCTCCAAGTCCAGTAAAAGCGGGAACAACATATACTCCCCCATTATCCGGAACCTTAGAGGCAAAGTATTCTGAGTCAGCCGCCGTCTCAATAAATTTTAATTCATCCCGCAACCATTGGATAACTGCTCCGGCAATGAAAACACTGCCTTCTAAGGCATAGTAGACTTTATTGTCGATGCCCCAAGCGATAGTACTTAACAAACCATGTTGCGAGTCAAATACTTTCTCACCCGTATTCATAAGCATAAAGCAACCAGTACCGTAAGTGTTCTTCGCCATTCCCGATTTAAAGCAAGTCTGTCCAAACAAGGCAGCCTGCTGATCCCCCGCAATCCCAGCAATTGGAAGCTTATGTCCAAAAAAAGCCGCAGGATCTGTTTCTCCGTAAATATGGCTGGACGGTTTTACTTCTGGCAGCATTGACTTTGGAATCCTTAACTCATTTAATAATTCTTCATCCCACTGTAACTCTTTAATATTAAAAAGCAAGGTCCTGGAGGCATTGGAATAATCAGTTGCATGTATCTTGCCATTTGTGAGTTTCCAAACAAGCCAGGTATCTATCGTCCCGAATAACAACTCACCTTTTTCAGCTTTTTCCTGGGCACCGGGCACATTATCTAAGAGCCAGCGGATTTTTGTCCCGGAAAAATAAGCGTCTATAATTAAGCCCGTTTTCTCTCTGAACTTTTGTTCCAGACCTTTGTTTTTTAAATCCTCACAAATTTTAGCGGTCCTTCTACATTGCCAAACAATCGCTTTGTGGATAGGCTTACCGGTGTTCTTATCCCAAACTACAGTGGTTTCTCGCTGATTCGTAATTCCTAGGGCTGAAATTTCACCTATATTAACCTGATAGCGAGCAAGCAGCTCAGCAATAACGCCGTATTGAGTGCTCCATATTTCCTCAGGATCATGTTCAACCCAACCGGGATGAGGATAAAATTGGGTTATCTCTTTGTGAGCAGTCCCAATAATATTACTTTCTTTGTCAAATAATATCGCCCTACTGCCTGTAGTTCCTTGGTCTAAGGCCAATACGTACTTTTTCACCCTCTGCTCCTCCCTCACCTTATTTTATTCTTCTAAAAGATTCTATTCTTCTAAAAGATTTAATTCTCTAAAAAATTTAATTCTCTAAAAAATCTAATTCCCAAAAAACCCAATAAATAAAAAAATCCATTATTAAAAAAGATCGTCCAATCTTTTTAAAATAATGGCTCTCAAATACTCTTGCCTGAAAACAATAATTATTTATACCAAAACTATTCTTAATTAAAATGTACATCAATCTATTAAGAGAGTCAATAGGATTGACAAAAATGTTTTCCTTTAATTTTAAGAGGCAGCTTTCCCGCTGCCTCTTAAAATTACATGTTTTTACTCATTTAAGATTTTATATCTTCAATATTTTTTATTTTTCTAGCTTAGTCAGATGTAATCATTATTGATTTTTGAGGCCGATTTTCTCCATTAGATCGGCAATTAGTACATCCTGCTCAGCCATAAATTTATCAAAATCTGCTGCATTCATGGTATTTATCTCAACAGAGTATTGTTTACAGAAGTTTTTGAAACTCTCACTTTCAGCAGCTTTTAAGAAAGCATCTTGTAGTTTAAGTACTACTTCATCGGGGGTGTCCTTAGGTACTGCAATTCCTCTCCACATCATTAAATCCACATCATAACCCAACTCTTTTAAAGTAGGAACATCGGGCATTTGCTCCAGGCGACTTGTACCGATTACTGCTAATGCTCTCATTTCGCCTGCCTGTACATGCGGAATGGCATCAAAGGCCATATTTACCATGGCATCGGCATTACCACCCAAAACGGTCGTAACACTGGCTTTACTGTCCATAGGAATATGGTTAAATTTAACGCCAAGGGCATCTTCAACAGCCACCGCTGTCAGGTGGTTAAAAGAACCAACTCCGGCATTAGTGACAGTAGCCTTACCAGGGTTATCTTTAGCATATTGGATAAAATCTTCTAAATTTTGCCAAGGAGAATCCGCTTTTACGGCTAGGACACTTGCTTCATCGGAAATTTTAGCCACACCGCGGAATGCGCTATAGTCCTGACCTTTAGGCATATTGCCTTGGTGATATGTTACACAGATAGAAGTCGAGTTCCAAACCATATTATATCCGTCAGGTTTTGTACCTAAAACATACTGATAGCCAACTGCACCACCGCCACCGGTACGGACATTACACACTATTGGTTGCCCCAAATCTTTAGCAGCGGCTTCAGCTAACTGACGGCCGATTACATCAGCGGCTCCACCAGCTTGAAACAGAATAGTCATATCCATTGACTTTTCGGGAAATTTGATTTCACCTGAACTAGTACCGGCTGAACCGCCACAGCCTACAGCCAATGTCATAACCAGGACTAAGATTAAGGCAACTGCCAAAATATTTTTAGTTCTCATATCTTTCCTCCTATTCCCTTATTAGCAAAACAAACCGCATGGATGCCTCAATTGTAATGAACTGATCCCCTACCCCCTCTTCCTAATTATTTTTCTTACTATATGAAAATAATAAGAAAAGCATATTTGTGGATAGTGTAACTTGAAACTGGTTTGGAAAACGTTTTCCATGGCAAATTTTTTTTTATATATAAATTAGCCCCAATTTGCCTAAAAGTCAAGTCAAAATTATGAATATTCACAAATATTTAATTTAAGATTATTTTTCGACAATTTATTATCTTTTTTTTGTTGCCAAAATTCAATATTTAAAGAAGTGCATTGCAAGCAATCTCAACCGGGTGATATTCGTTCAATGCTCTCACTTTTTCAAAGGTAATCTCTATTTCATCGGGATCAAAGCCAAATTCAGTAAAAACTTCCAGTACAAGGTCTACATTTGCTAAATCAGTCAAGTAGACAGAAAAAGAATATGCTTTTTGAATACTGGATCCGCTCGAGCGCATATTTGTATCTAAATTTCTTAGACATTGCCTAGCCTGTTCCTTCACGTCATCACTTATTATCTTCTGAGTCTCAGGTTTAAGCCCACGTACCCCGCAGCCATAGACTCGGTTGCCGACTACTGCTGAACGGGAAAAGGGACCGGTAGGTATTTGACCTTTGAAGGTGTTGATACACACATGCGGCTCCTTGGTAGCTGTAAAAATAATGCGCACACCAGCTCCGGCCTTATAGCCGCCTCTTTCAAGAATAATACGAGCAGGATAATTTTCCGGTTTCCAGACTGCTTTCTGAGCTTCATTGACAATTGGTCTGTCCTTCATATCACTGACTTCTACAACCACCAAGATGACATCATCCAGAGTCAGGCCTTCTTTGGCCAAAGTGTCCGCCGCTAGCTTAAATATCTCTTCTAGCTGTTCCTTAAGAGAAAGTGCAGAAACGTCTACTTCATTTGCTTGTAACAATACAGTACTGTCAAATGTAATTAGTTGATGATTCATTCTTTTCCCTCCATATTTTTTTGATATGTCTAGATGACTTGGAAAGTAAGGCGACACTTGCCCTATAATTATACTAATGTTAAATATAGCCAGCTTTATATGGGCCGTCAAGTGTATATTTAGAAATTTTTTATATTTTTGACTAGACAGTATTTTCAGTTAACAATCATAAAACTGATACATCGCATCAAAAAACCCCAGGGTAGTTCAAAACCCCAGGGTTTTTTGACAATAACAATATTATTAACCGTATTCAATTGTTGGCGGTCTGACGCTAAGCTCAACTTTCAACTTAAAGTCGGAAGACACTTCAATTGATTTTTGATACAGCTCGTATTTATCATCCCTTGTAACAAACAATTGATATTTCCCTTGAGTAACTGCCAATTTGGCTTCTCCGTTTTCATCGGTTTTTGCTCTGTATGGATGGAGAATAACAGAAGCATTATTAACGGCTTTACCGGTTTCCTTGTCTTTGACCTCAAGGCTTAAAATACATTCAGGCCGGTTAACTACTGTGAAACTAAATGTTGAAGTAGATTCTAAGTGCTGAGCATCCCTTGTCGATTCAGGAAATTTTACCGACCAAGTATAATAGCCTTCCTGCTTTGGGGCCTGTAATTCGACCTCTGTCCAATATAGAGATTCTGTTTCCGGTAGAGGATCCTTACCCAGTAATTCTGTTCCCGCTATTTCCTGCTGCTGATTAATTATCTTAATTATTTTATCGGCAAGTGCACAACCGGCACTACATTTAACTCCGACTTTGACTTTGAATTTGGAGTCAGCTACCACTGGAGAATCCGCGTCCCAGACCACTATATTGGTTGGATGTTCAGGTCTGACATTTAAAGAGAAAGTGAACTCAGCCTGTTGATGCAAAATGCCATCTTTCGCTTGCTCTGGATAGATGACTGACCAGATGTATTTTCCCGGCGTTGTAGGCGCTTTTAGCACGACAGGATCTGTCCCAAAAGCTGCGCCGTTTGGGATTATAAGTTTCGTTTCTTTCAATAGTTCTCCGTCTTGGTCAACTATTTTCACGATCTGTCCAGTAAGGTTGCAAGCTGAATCGCAAGATACTCTAACTTTTACAGTTGTAAAAGCCCCGGGGTTTAGCTCGGAAGCCGGCTCATTAACCATACTGATTGTAACCTGATGTAAATCTGTGTCCATACCTACCTCCAACAAACCCAGTCCTCAACAATAACGATAATAACGGAGTCTGCTTTTTCTCTTTCCTTTTTAATCCCAAGGAGTTTCTTTAGCAGCATTTTCACCTGCAATACGGGCTGCGGTAGCATAGTTACCTAAGGAACCGTGAGGACGTCTCCAGCCCATAATGTTCCCTAATTCTCCTGCCGCATAGAGATGCGGGATGACTTTTTCTTGATCGATAGAGATGCTTCCATCTATTGCTTTGCCGCTGTATCCGGTCATTTGATCGGATTGCTCTATTACTTGGGATTTGGTATTGACACGTAACCCGTTACGTTGAGTATGACGAATTAGAGATGCTTTTAGAGCATAGAAAGGCGGCTTGGCAATCTTATACAGAGGCATTGGCTTGCCAAAGTCCTTATCTTCGCCTGCATCGACAAAGCCGTTATAGCGGTTTATTGTTTCTTTCAGACCTTCTACCGATACACCCATTTTATTGGCCAGTTCTTCGATGCTGTCCGCTATAGCGATACAGGCGGGGTCAAACATAAAGCCTTTCTTGGGATTTGGATTTTTTATTTCCTCAAGCGGCCATTTCAGCTCTTCAGCGCCCACCGAGTCAGTAATGGCCCACACATTTCTCGGTTGGGGCAAGCTCAGATATTTCGCTGAATATGGCCATTCTATATTTTCATTTAAGCCACCAGCTTCGCCTAAAGCCGGATCAGCTTTTCTGGCTCCTTCCATTTCATTGACATAACGGGTACCATCATTCTTAACCAGAATAACCCGTTGGAAGAAAGCATCCGAACGTAGTACTCCTTTACCGGCGGCATAATTGGCTGCTGTCTTAAAGTCCGGTGGATCCCAACCCCAATATGATCTCGAGCCGTAGAAGATATAGTAGTAGGACACAAAGGACATATCGCTGAAACAGGCACCTATCTCAGCAGCTGCCAAATGGCCGTCACCTGCGCTGTCTACGAATAGAGTTCCATCACTAGGTGTACCGCCATCACCGAAACAATCAGGTCCTACAGCCCGTGGATCCCAAGCCTGCACCATCCGGTAGTTATCGGTCCAAGTCCCGGTACAGAGGATAACGGCTTTACGGGCTTTTATATTGATTGTTCCTTCCGGAGTATCGACCTCAACGCCCAGTACAGGACCGCCCGGCTGGCGATAGATTTTTTTCATCCTATGTTTTAACAAGATAGGAACACCCAATTCTTGAAGTTTTTTCTCCCAGACTGTAGTCCAGGCCAGACCGAAACTCCTAATATCATTGGGTTTGCTTTCATAAACTTCGGGATTATGCGCCGGCCAATGTGATCTGTTTGCCCTATGGACTTCCGGACTGTGATTGGTTGGCTTATCCCATTTGAAGCCCATGGATTCCATCCAAGGAACTAATTCTGGTCCTCTTTCTACATAGGTCCGAATGAGTTCGGGAACACCGCGATAGCCACAGGCCTTTAGTTCATCTTCGTACCAGGCTTCTATACTATCTTCTATTCCATGTTCCTTCTGTGTTTTTGTAGCTCCGAGAATGGCATGGCCGCCGGCTGTTTTCCAAAGGCCCCCTACCCAATCATTTTTCTCCAGGATTAAAACATCAGCCCCGGCAGTTTTAGCTTCAATAGCAGCTGCTAAGCCGCAGCCCGTACCTACTACTACAACATCGGTCTCCTTATGCCACTCGTCAGGAAGCCAACACTCTTTCGGTGGTTCCGCAGTCGTCGGTGCAGCATTATTTCCATCGCTACAACCACTGAGTAACATGCCGGCACCAAGTGTTGCGCCTCCGGCTATAACTCCCGCATTTCTTAAAAAGTCCCGACGTGACAATCTCTTGGAATCCGAATTCTGCATGTTTTTGTTTTCAGACATCCTTTTACCTCCTTTTTTACTTACCCATGTTCTTTAAATTAGAAGTCGTAAAAGATTTAAACCTTTTCCCACCTCCAATAGCCACAGTTTTTAAGAGCTCTTATAATAACTTTGTAAACACTTTTCTGGAGTAAAGTAATTTTAGGCAATAGGTATAAGAATGCATCTGAAACCTATTAATGTGCCGTTTTTTGTTTCTTTAGATTATTAGATTATTAGATTATTAAGATTTTTCAGAATTCTAGATATGTACTTTTCACATGAGAATTAGTGGGAGGCCTAAGATGTTTCGATTAATGAAAGTTAGTACTTTCGCATATATGCTTTAAAATTTAAAAAACTTTTGTTTTATTCGATGAATTTTATATAGATTTTATACATATTTCTTACATATTTTTTATATATTTGATATATAACTTACATAGTTTTAGCAATTTTTATAGTAATTTATTTTTTATGAAAAGTAAAGAGGTTTTAGTGTTTTATTTTGATAAAGTCAAAAATTCTTATTTATCTCTCTTTTTCGATTAAAATCGCTAAATATTACAGCTGGTTTCGTACAAAAAATAAAGGAACTAGCTCTTTTCAGAGCAGTTCCTTTGCTATCAGGTGACGACCTATTTTCTCATAAATGATATGGGTAATTTCATCTTCCGGATGAAAACGTCAATTGTCTATTAGAGGGAAGCTACATATTTTCCACAATAGCGTCCGAAAGTCGCACAACGCCCAGCATTAGTTCCGGCACCGAAGTTTGGATAAGTAACCGCATAATAGCGGCCACTGTCATTTCCAACTACGAACAAACCTTCAATTGGTTTTTCATCTTCTCCGATTGCTTGACCGTTTGTATCGATTTGAACACCATCCATAGTGGAAAGCAATAAGCCCCCAAGTTTAACACAATAAAATGGGGGAGTTCTTAGTGCTGACAAACGGAAAGGTTCCTTACCGAAATCTACATCCTCTCCCAAGTCATATAGTTCGTTATAACGATCAACAGTTGCTTGTAGTTCTTGGGCAGGGATACCCATAGCATTCGCAATACCTTCTATAGTGTCGGCTTTGACAACGATACCTTTTCCCTCAAAATCCTCAATCATTTCTTGGATTTTATCTAAGCCGGGAGGATGATGGTTACCGCCTTCCCATTCAATTAGAGTAGAACAACCTATAGTGTGGAAACGAGTAACATCTTCTCTCCAGTTTGAATCAAATAGCATATACCATGCTTTACCTTCATAGTTCGAAGCAGCATGAACAATAAAATCATAAGGAGATGATTCGTTGCAAATTCGTTTGCCTGCTTTATTAACTTTTAAAAAAGGTTGACTTCCCAGTTGGAAATATGGCATACCACCATTCCAAGGATCTCCTAACTGAGCATCTGGAGCTATTGCTCCTCGGTCAAATATTAAAGAAGAGTGGTATATATCAAACTTTGCACCCGCCCATAATGCGGCCTTGATGCCGTCGCCGGTAGATCCGGGGAAGGTCATCAAACCTGCGAGACTTTTCTTCGTCTCACCTTGTAAAGCAGTATACATTTCTTCGTCGTTGGAATATCCACCGGTTGCGATAATCACACCTTTACTTGCATTAATACGGATTTTACCTTCTTTATTTGAAGCGTAGATTCCAACTACCCGTCCGCCTTCTTTAATAAGACACTCCATTTTAGTTTCTTTTCTAAATTCACCACCAAAGCTTTCTATATAGGCAATCATATCATTCGCAACCTGCGCTTCAGCGCCATCTCTTTGCCCATCCTTTAACTTCGTGCCATGACCGGTAGGCCACATTTTATAGCGTGTCGGATGCTTGGGCATATTGTATTCCAACACAACTTCACATTTACCACGCTCATTGATAAAATCAATATACCAATCCAGGGTTTCGCCACTATGATCCGCCCAAAACTTAACCAAGTTCATATCGTTATAGTTTAAAGCATAGTGACAAATATCGTTAATGATTTCAGCCTTATCAATTTTTACCCCGTGTGCTTTTTGCAGTTTGGAATCAATAGCAGCTAAAGCTGAAGAACGCACTCCTATGGGCATTGCCAGTTTTTCGATCAGCAGCACTTTAGCTCCTTCTTCCGCTGCTGCACATGCTGCAAACAAACCTGCACAGCCTGCTCCTACAACAAGGACTTCAGTATCTATTGTTTCTACACAGTCTGCATCTGTTATAGCAGGAGGTTTGCCCAGCCAATCGGCAGTTGAAGCTACCGGGCTTTTCCCGTTTGATGACGACTCCCCTTCCGAGTCGACGGAAGCTGCCTGTGTACAGCCTCCTAGAGCACCCATGGAAGCAAGTCCAACTGCACTCGCTGCTGCTCCTTTAAGAAAGGTTCTTCTCGAGATTGCACCATTTAGTTCTTTCATAAAATTTCCCCCTCCCAAAAAAGAACATTTTATGTTCAAATGAACATTTTATGTTCACCTTATGTTATAATTGTAACAAGGCCATCTTTTGGCCTCAAGTTACAAGTTAGAGTAGGTGTCACTTAGTCATTTCTCTTATATTGGGGAGGAACATGAAATGGAAGAACCACCAATGATTAAATGGCACATTTTTCATACTCTCGGCAAGCTGTTGGAGG
>JAAYSI010000161.1 GCA_012524045.1 Peptococcaceae bacterium
ACAATAAAGAATAAGGAGAGTAGCACTATGGCTAAGATTTATTATGATGCAGATGCAGATTTAGGTATTCTTGAAGGAAAAACTATTGCAGTTATGGGCTGGGGGAGTCAGGGTCATGCTCAATCACTGAATCTTCATGACTCAGGACTTAATGTTATTGTAGGTTTGCGTCAGAACAGTTCGCGTTGGAAATTAGCTGAAGAAGCTGGTCTAAAAGTAATGACGGTTGCTGAGGCAGCAAAACAAGCAGATATTATTCAAATTCTTTTACCGGATGAACAACAGAGCAAGGTATATAAAGAAGAAATTGAACAATATATGGCTCCGGGCAAGGTATTAGTTTTTTCTCACGGATTTAATATACATTTTGGACAGATTGTGCCACCGGCTGATGTGGATGTCATAATGATAGCTCCCAAAAGCCCTGGACACCTTGTTCGTCGAACCTATGAAGAAGGTGCAGGCGTGCCAGGACTAATTGCGGTCTACCAAAATGCGAGCGGTAATGCTCATCAAATCGGCTTGGCTTATGCCAAAGGTATTGGATGTACTAGAGCTGGAGTTTTAGAAACAACATTTAAAGAAGAAACGGAAACAGATTTATTTGGGGAACAAGTTGTACTTTGCGGCGGAGTAACTGAACTAGTTCGAGCAGGTTTTGATACATTAGTTGAGGCCGGTTATCAACCCGAAAGTGCTTACTTTGAATGTTTGCACGAATTAAAATTAATTGTTGATCTAATGTATGAAGGTGGAATAAGCTGGATGCGCTACTCTATCTCAGATACGGCCCAATATGGGGATATGATGATAGGGAAGAGAATTATTACAGAAGAGACTCGTAAAGAGATGAAAAAAGTATTAGCCGAAATTCAGTCGGGACAATTCGCTAGAGAATGGCTTTTAGAAAACCAAGTAAATAGGCCAGTTTTCAATGCTAAAGCACGGATAGATGAGGAACATCCAATTGAGAAAGTTGGTAAAGAATTAAGAGCTATGATGCCTTGGTTAAAGAAAAAGGAATAGCTAGGTAGATCTAGGCAAATTTAGGTTTCGGGAAGTGAGGGATCGAATGCGCCGCATTGAATTTTTTGATACTACATTAAGGGATGGCGAACAGTCGCCTGGCGTAGCTCTAAATAAGGAAGAAAAGTTGCAAATTGCTCGTCAATTGGAAAAACTCGGAGTAGACGTTATAGAAGCCGGTTTCCCAATTACTTCTCCCGGGGATTTTGATGCTGTATCTTTAATTGCCAGTAAAATAAAAAATACGACCATTGCAGCACTTGCTAGAGCTGAAAGCAAAGATATCGAAACTGCTTGGGAAGCTATTAAAAAAGCAGTAAATCCTAGGATTCACACTTTCATAGCAACTTCTCCGATTCATATGCAATATAAATTAAGAAAAACTCCGGAACAAGTGATAGAACAAGCTGAATACGCAGTAAAACTAGCTAAGGCGAAAGTAAATGATGTCGAATTTAGCGCTGAAGATGCCTCACGTAGTGATGTAGACTTTCTGTCTAAAGTGTTTACTGTTGCGATTAAAGCCGGGGCAACTGTATTGAACATTCCGGATACGGTTGGTTATGCAATGCCTGATGAATTTGCCCAGTTTATAAAAGAAGTAATGGAAAAAACCGAGGGTATAGAGAGGGTCAAAGTCAGCGTTCATTGTCATAATGACCTGGGATTAGCTGTGGCAAATTCCCTTGCCGCAGTTAATGTTGGTATCCATCAAATTGAATGTGCCGTTAATGGACTTGGCGAAAGGGCTGGTAATGCCGCTCTTGAGGAGTTAGCTATGGCCTTATACACCAGAAAAGACTTTTACCAAGTTGAAACCGGAATTATTACCAAAGAAATTGCTCGTACCAGCAGTTTAGTAAGCCGTTTAACCGGAATGATGGTACAGCATAACAAATCAATAGTGGGAAAAAATGCTTTTGCTCATGAATCGGGGATTCACCAAGATGGGGTTTTGAAAGAGAGATCCACATATGAAATAATGTCCCCAGAGTCCATCGGCTTGGATATGAATACAATTGTCCTAGGCAAGCATTCCGGAAGACATGCAGTTAAACAATCTTTGGAAGAATTAGGTCTGGAAATTGATGATGAGAGATTCGAAAAACTGTTTAGGGAATTTAAACTTCTGGCGGAGAAAAAACGCAGCGTAACATCTGCCGATCTTTATGCTCTCGCTGACGCTCAAGAAACATCCGAAAAATTAACCTTAAATTATTGGCAAGTATTAACCGGAAATAATCTTAAACCAACAGCAACTATTGGCCTTTGGCATAGAAATGGCAACCAGTTTAATGAAGAGCTGATCAAAGCAGCCTATGGAGATGGGCCTGTTGCTGCCGCCTATAAAGCTATTGATAAAATATTAGGTGTAGACGGTAAACTTTTGCACTATAGCCTACAGGCAATTGACAGAGGCGAAGACTCCCAAGGGGAAGTGACCGTTACGGTTAAATTCGGAGATAAGAAAGTAGCAGGCAGGGGAATCAGCACAGATATTATAGAGTCTAGTGTTAAGGCGTATCTACAAGCAGTAAATAGAGCGCTAGATAAAGGTTGGATAAAAATCAAAGAGCGAAAAAACTAGATTTTAAAAATAATCAAATATACCTTATCTTGGATTAAGCATAATACCTTTTTTATAGATGGGGTAATGTTTACTTTGGTGAAGAGCCAGTAAAATATTAACAAGGGGAAAATTACTATGGGAATGACAATAAGTGAAAAAATTTTGGCTGCCCATGCCGGTTTAGACAAAGTAGTACCGGGAGAAATCATAAATGCTAAGCTGGATATAGTTTTGGCTAATGATGTAACCGGGCCGGTGGCCATTAACGAGTTTAACAAACTGGGAATAGAGAAGGTTTTTGACCAAGAAAAAGTAGCCCTGGTAGCAGATCATTTTACTCCTAACAAAGACATTGCCTCTGCTGAACATAGTAAAATATTAAGAGATTTTGCCAAAAATCAGAAAATCAAATATTTTTGGGATACTGGAACAGTCGGTATTGAGCATTGTCTGCTTCCGGAACAAGGTGTTGTTTTACCAGGGGATTTAATAATCGGAGCAGATTCACATACATGTACTTATGGAGCATTAGGTGCTTTTGCTACGGGAGTCGGAAGCACAGATTGTGCCGCAGGTATGGCAACTGGAGAAGCATGGTTTAGAGTGCCAGAGACTTTGAAATTTATTTTCCATGGAACAGATTTTCAGCCATGGGTCAGCGGTAAAGACTTAATCCTGTATATTATAGGGCAAATTGGGGTCGATGGAGCCCGTTATAAAGCAATGGAGTTCTCCGGCGACGGTATCCGAAGTCTTTCTATGGATAACCGGCTAACTATTTGTAATATGGCTATCGAGGCCGGAGCTAAGACCGGCATCATTGAGCCTGATGAGATTACTTTGCAGTATGTAAAATCCAGGGCTAAGAGAGAGTATAAAATATATAAAAGTGATCATGACGCTTGTTATGAAAACGTGTATGAATTTAGATCTAAGGATATCCCCTTACAAGTAGCTTTTCCTCATTTGCCAGAAAATACAAAATCTGTAGATGAAGCCAGCGGAAGAAAAATTGACCAGGTAGTAATCGGGTCCTGTACTAATGGAAGGTTGGAGGACTTAGAAATTGCCGCAAATATTCTAAAAGGTAAAAAAATCCATCCTGAAATCCGTTGCTTAATCTTCCCCGGAACTCAGCAGATCTACTTAGAGGCTTTACGTAAAGGCTGGATTGAGGCCATGGTGGAAGCAGGAGCTGCCGTAAGTACACCCACTTGTGGGCCTTGTTTAGGAGGTCATATGGGAATTTTAGCTAAGGGCGAAAGAGCCTTATCCACAACCAATAGAAATTTCGTGGGAAGAATGGGCCATCCTGAGAGTGAAGTATACTTATGCAACCCTGCGGTTGCAGCTGCTTCGGCAATAAAAGGGGAAATAGTACATCCAAGGGAGGTAGTTAATAATGGGTAAAGCTTGGAAATTTGGCGATGATATAGATACCGATGTTATTATTCCGGCGCGTTATTTAAATAATTCCGACCCGAAACACCTAGCCTCCCATTGCATGGAGGACGCAGATCCTACCTTCGCTACAAATGTTAAACCGGGAGATATAATTATAGGAGGTAAAAACTTTGGTTGTGGTTCTTCTCGAGAACATGCACCCATTGCTATAAAAGCTGCAGGAGTTAAAGTCGTAATAGCTGAATCTTATGCTCGAATTTTTTACAGGAATTCTTTGAATATTGGAATGCCGATACTGGAATGTCCTGAAGCTGTAGCGGGAATAGAGTCAGGTGATACAGTTGAGGTGGACTTAGAAAAAGGTTTAATATTGAATAAGTCGAAAGGAACAAGTTTTCAAGCTCGGCCTTTCCCTGAATTTATGCAAGACTTAATTAGAGGCGGGGGATTGATATCATATATAAAGGAGAAACGAAATAATGCCTAAGGTTGTTGTATTACCTGGAGATGGGATAGGAAAAGAGATAATTCCTGAGGCGGTAAAAGTTCTTCAAGCTGTTTTAGGCAATAATAATAATTTTGAGTTTGAAGAATATCTAATAGGCGGCTCAGCTATTGATGAAGTTGGTACTGCCTTACCTGCCGAAACTCTCGAGGCCTGTAAAAGTGCAGATGCAGTTCTTTTAGGAGCAATTGGTGGGCCAAAATGGGATAATCTACCGGCCCAGCAAAGACCAGAGCTTGGTGCCCTTTTACCTTTAAGAAAAGAACTTAATCTCTATGCTAATATCCGCCCGGTAAAGGCTATACCTGCTTTAATATCTGCTTCTACTCTAAAGGAAGAAGTAATAAAGAACGTTGATCTTGTGGTTATACGAGAATTAACCGGGGGATTGTACTTTGGTGAAAAGGGGCGGAAAAAGGACCCTGAATCTGCTTATGATTTGTTAGTTTATACCGAAGATGAGATTCGCCGTATTGTAGAGCTTGCTTTTCAAACTGCTTTAACAAGAAGGAAAAAACTTTGTTCTGTAGATAAGGCGAATGTATTAGAATCATCCAGATTTTGGCGGGAAATAACAAATGATATCGCTAAAAAGTATTCGGAAGTCGAATTAACTCATATGTATGTTGATAATGCCGCGATGCAGCTTGTTAGATATCCGAAGCAATTTGATGTTATTGTTACTGAAAATATGTTCGGCGATATTCTTACAGATCTTGCTTCTATGCTAGGTGGTTCGATTGGAATGCTGGCGTCTGCCAGTCTGAGTGGTAGAAAAGGTCTATATGAGCCTGCACATGGATCGGCCCCGGACATTGCCGGACAAAATAAAGCTAACCCGTTGGCGATGATACTATCAACTGCGATGATGCTTCGGTATAGTTTTGACCTGCATACTAAAGCTTCAAAAATCGAAAATGCTGTAGCCAAAGTTTTAGAACAAGGTTATAGGACAGCCGATATTGCCGAGGTGGGAGGAAAATTGCTCGGTACTCGGGAAATGGGCGACGCAGTAGTGGAAGCACTTTAGTTTATATGTTGTTTGTCAATAAACTCTATGCTACAATAAACAAAAATAATATTTAAAGCTGATGATCGATTCAAGTATGTTAACGAGTCACAAAGAGAGGGAAACCTAGGCTGGAAGTTTTCCTGATAGTTAACAGAAACCCAATCGGGAAGCGTAGATATAAAAAATCTACCGGATTCCTACCGTTATCCAGGAAGACCATATCTATATTATCTATATGGTCGTTATGAGTGGCATTTTTATGCAAATAAGGTGGTACCACGGAAGAAACTTCTTTCGTCCTTAACCGGACAGAGAAGTTTTTTTTTATAAAAAAATATCACCGGAGGAGGCTTTTATGAATAAAATTGGCTTTATTGGCGCCGGTAATCTGGCTGGATCAATAATTAAAGGGCTTAATCAATCCAACTCTTCCTATAAGATGTATTTATATGATATACAGAAGGATAAAGCTGATAGTTTAGCCCTAAAATTTAATGCCAATAGTTGCTCTTTTAGAGAGGTTGTGTCAAATGCTGATATTTTAATTTTAGCTGTGAAACCTCAAGATATTATACAATTGCTGCAAAATCTATCTACCATTTCTCTTGGTGAAAAGCTGATTATAACGGTTGCTGCCGGTATTAGTTTAAGAGCTTATGAATGCTTACTGCCCAAAACAGCGATTGTTAGAGCTATGCCAAATACTTCAAGCGCGGTGCTTAAATCGATGACTGCATTGGTCAGGGGGCAATATGTTACAGAACCACAGATGGAGGTTGCCGATAAAATTTTTTCCTGTCTAGGAAAAGTATTATGGGTTAAGGATACAAAAATGAATGCAGTAACCTCTGTTAGTGGTAGCGGCCCTGCTTATTTCTATTTACTGACAGAGCTAATGGCTAAAGCAGGGATTAAACTTGGCTTAACTGAAGACGAAGCCAATTTTCTAGCAAGAGAAACGCTGATTGGGGTAGGTACAATGCTTGCTGAAGATAAAAGGACGGTAAAAGAATTGAGGGAAGCAGTTACTTCACCGAATGGTACGACTTATGCCGCTATCAGTATTTTTCGGGAAGAAGGTTTGGAGAATATTGTTTCCAAAGCGCTCGAAGCAGCTGCTAAACGCGCTTTAGAAATGGAAGGTGAATATTTCGGTGGCAATGTTAAAAAGGGTAGTAATTAAAATTGGAAGCCATAGTTTAACCTCTGCCTATGGCGGAATAAGTGGAGTAATGATGGATAAGTTGACTGGAACCATCGCAGCTTTACGTGAATTGGGGATAGAGTGTATTTTAGTAACTTCAGGTGCGGTAGCAGCAGGTATGGCTAAAATGAATTTAAAACAAAAGCCTAAAGATATTATAGGCAAGCAAGCAGCTGCAGCGATAGGGCAAGGTATTTTAATAGAAAAGTACTCCTACTTTTTTGAAAAATACAATTTAACTTGCGCTCAAATCTTACTTTCAAGGATAGATCTGGGCGAATCAGGTCATTACCGCAATGCTCAAAATACTTTGGAAAGGTTACTAAAATACGGAGTAATCCCAATTATAAATGAAAATGACACCGTAGTATTCGAAGAACTATGTTTTGGTGACAATGATCGCTTATCAGCTTTAGTTGCAGGAATGATTAATGCTGATATGCTTATTTTGCTAACTGATGTAGATGGGCTTTTTACGGCTAATCCTTTGAAAAACGCTGAAGCAAAATTGATTCCTTTAGTTGACGATATTTCCAAAGTGGAGGGTCTTGCTGGGGGGGCAGGCTCTGCATTGGGGACGGGAGGAATGTATACTAAAATAAAAGCTGCAGAGATGGCAACAAAATTTGGGATTACAACTTTTTTGATGAACGCCTCACGTTTAGAAGAAATGATTAGGATACCGACAGGTAATTATCCTTTAGGAACTTTATTTCTTGCTTCCGAACATAAAATGACCGGTAAAAAACGTTGGATGGCGTATGCAGCACTTTCTACAGGAACAGTCATTATTGATAAAGGTGCTCAAATAGCTTTGGTAGATAATAGAAAAAGTTTATTGGCTTCCGGGGTAGTAGGGACTGATGGATACTGGGATAGAAAAGACCTTGTGAAAATTGTAAATGAACAAAAGGAAGAAATTGCCCGAGGGATTATTGAATTAAGCAGTGAGGAAACTAATATGGCTAAAGGACTTCATTCAGAACAAATACTTAAAACTATACCTGGTCTAAAAAGTACAGAATTAGTTCATAGGGATAATATGATTATTATTTATGAAGGAAATGATTCTTGATAAATAAGGAGGGTATATATGGGAACTCATAAAGATTTGATTTCGATTGGAAAGAAAGGTAAAGCCGCAGCAAGAAAACTAGCTTTTGCCAGCACTGAGCAAAAAAATAAATGGTTGGTAGCTATGGCTGAGGCATTAGTCTCTGAACAAGAAAAAATTCTTGAGGCAAATTCTTTAGATGTCCAGGCTGCTGAAAGCAAGGGATTAAGAAAAAGCTTGATTAATAGGTTAAAGTTATCATCCGAGGCTATCCTAGAAATGAGCAAGGCGATTAGGGAAGTAATAAATCTACCCGATCCAGTAGGTGAAGGAGAGTTTTGGACCAGACCTAACGGCCTTAGGATTCAAAAAACCAAAGTACCCTTAGGGGTAGTAGCAATGATTTACGAAGCTAGACCAAATGTCACCGTCGATGCGGCAGCTCTTTGTCTGAAATCGGGAAATGCCTGTATTTTACGTGGAGGGTCCGAGGCAATTCAAAGCAATAAAGTGCTGGCTCGAATCATTTCTGAAGCTGTAGTTGCTAGTGGGGCACCGGAGGGTTCAATTCAACTTATTACAAAGACAGAAAGAGACTATGCTTTGCAGCTTATGAAAATGAATGAATATATAGATGTTATCATACCTCGAGGTGGATCGGGTCTGATTAAAACTGTATTAGAGAATTCAACTGTACCGGTAATTGAAACCGGCACCGGAGTTTGCCATGCATTTGTAGACAAGGATGCTGACTTGGAGAAAGCTGTATCTATAGTATTTAATGCTAAAACGCAAAAACCCGGCGTATGTAATGCTTTAGAAACACTACTAGTGCATAAGGATATTGCCCAAAACTATTTACCTTTAATTGGACATAAATTTAAAGAATACGGTGTAGAAATACGGGGATGCCCGAAGGTAACTAGTATTCTAGATTATGCACAACGTGCTGATGAAGAAGATTGGTCTACAGAATATTTAGATCTTATTTTAAGTATTAAAGTCGTTGATAGCTTAGATGAAGCTTTAGATCACATCTATCAATATGGCACAAAACATTCGGATACTATTATTACCGAAAACTATACAACAGCTCAAAGGTTTTTAAATGAAGTAGATGCTGCTGCTGTTTATGTAAATACTTCAACTAGATTTACGGATGGCGGTAGGTTTGGGTTTGGAGCAGAGATCGGGATAAGTACCCAAAAACTCCACACCAGGGGCCCAATGGCCTTACCCGAACTGACTACAATTAAGTATATAATTTATGGAAATGGGCATATAGTATAATAAAAGAATTTTATAATTTTCATAATTTAGGAAAATTATTGAATTGTCTGTTAAGTTAATGGTATAATTTAATAGACAATTCATTATTTATAAATTAAAGAGTGAAAGTTGACACAATCACATTCTTAAAATAGTGAAAGTAAATACTATCACCAAAACATAGTGGTTATAAATATTATAAAAGTGGCTCTAATAACAAGGATTATATTTAATCTGTAAAGATTAAATCATAAAAATTAAAGAAGGAGGTTAACTAATGAGTGTAAAGGAAAAGAGTGATCATGGCATGTGTATCTGTGACGAGGAATCAACTGAACAAAAACTTGCCCGAATCGCTGAAGTAATCGAAAGATACAAAAACCTTGAAGGGAGTTTAATCCAAGTCCTTCACATGTCCCAAAATATTTTCGGCTTTTTGCCAATGGAAGTTCAAAAATTTATAGCCGAAAAAATGAACAAACCTTTATCAGAAGTATCAGGGGTTGTAACTTTTTATTCTTTCTTTTCTACTGTGCCTCCAGGAAAACACACAATAAGAGTTTGCATGGGAACAGCTTGCTATGTTAGGGGTGGTAAAAAAATTGTAGAACGCTTAGAAGAAATATTGGATATTCGTGTTGGTGAAACTACGAAAGACCGAAAGTTCACATTTGAAGTAGCACGTTGTGTAGGAGCCTGTGGTCTAGCTCCAGTTATGACTATAGACGATGTGGTATATAAACAGGTTAACCCGGATAAACTTGAGCTAATTTTAGCAAAGTATTAAAAATAAGTTATTTGACGGAGGTGAAAATGAGGTGACTCAAGTAAAGATAAGCAGTATTACTGACCTGGAAAGTATCAAGAATGAATATAACCGTAAACTATCCAAATATGAACATCAAATACTAGTGTGCGGCGGTGCTGGTTGTGTCTCGTCTAACTGTGGAGAAGTGAAGGACACCTTGCTGGAAACTCTTGATGAATATAACTTGAGAGATAAAGTAGCGGTAATTGAAACGGGATGTATGGGCACTTGTGCAGTCGGTCCGGTTTTATTAGTATTGCCTGATGAAGTTTTTTATACAGAGGTAAATCCGCAAAAGACGATGGAAATAGTCAAACAACATATTATAAATGGTACAATTCTAAAACAATATACATTCTATGACTATGCTCAAAAAAAACATATCTTCAATATCAATGATATTGGTTTTTTTAAAGATCAGGTAAAAATTGCTTTAAGAAATTGTGGCTTAATCGACTATTCTTCAATCGAGGCTTATATAGCAAACGGTGGTTATAGAGGAATTGCTAAAGCTCTAAGTATGTCTAGACAGGAAGTTATAGAAGAAATCAAAAAATCTGAATTAAGGGGTCGTGGAGGAGCAGGTTTCCCTACGGGAATAAAGTGGGAGGCTGGCCTTAAGGCTCAAAGCGATCAAAAATATATCGTATGTAATGCTGACGAGGGTGACCCAGGTGCTTTCATGGATAGAAGTATTTTAGAAGGTGATCCTCATAGTATAATTGAAGGCATGATGATTGGTGGCTATGCAATCGGAGCTACTAAGGGTTATATATATGTACGGGCTGAATATCCGATAGCCGTAAAACGCATCGAATCAGCAATTGAAGCAGCTCAAAAATATGGCTTGTTAGGACAAAAATTATTCGATAGTGATTTTGAATTTGATCTGGAAATTAGGATCGGTGCGGGGGCCTTTGTTTGTGGTGAAGAAACTGCTTTAATGGCCTCAATTGAAGGACAGCGCGGTGAACCAAGGCAGAAACCACCATTTCCATTTGAACGCGGCTTATTCGGTAAGCCAACCATTATTAATAATGTTGAAACATTTGCTAATATTGTACCTATTATCCTGAACGGCGCTTCTTGGTTTTCCCAATATGGCACCGCTAGCAGCAAAGGTACAAAAGTGTTTGCTTTAGCGGGTAATGTTATTAATACAGGTTTGGTTGAGGTGCCAATGGGAATAACTCTCGGTGACATACTTTTTAAGATAGGCGGCGGTATCCCCAGTGGCAAATTATTTAAAGCTGCCCAAGCAGGAGGACCATCAGGTGGCTGTATTACTAAAGAATACCTCAATACTCCAGTGGATTATGAGCAGATTACCAAGTTAGGAGCCATTATGGGCTCAGGTGGTCTTATCGTTATGAATGAGGACACTTGTATGGTTGATACTGCCAGATACTTTATGGAGTTTATTCAAGATGAATCTTGTGGGAAGTGCGTACCTTGTAGAGTTGGTACCAAGAGAATGCTTGAAATACTGGAGGCTATTACCAGAGGAGAAGGTAAGGAGGGCGACATAGAGTTATTAGAAGAATTAGGCCAAACTATTCAACAAACTGCTATGTGTGGCTTAGGCCAATCGGCTCCTAATCCGGTCTTAAGTACAATAAAATATTTTAGAGATGAATATGAACAGCATATTAAATATAAACATTGCAGTGCTGGAGTATGCTCTGATTTGTTTATTTCTCCTTGTGAGAATTCTTGCCCGGCCGGGGTTAACGTTCCGGGTTATATGGCTTTGATTTCTGCAGGAAAATTTATAGAAGCATACAACCTCATTAGACAAGAAAATCCATTTCCTGCAGTATGTGGCCGAATATGTACACATCCATGCGAGGATAAATGCCGTAGGGCCCAAATTGATGAAGCATTGGCAATTTCTGACCTTAAGAGATTTGTTGCCGACTATGCCTTTAAACATGAGCAACCTTACAGTAAAGATATTGTCTTCCCCAAGAATGGTAAGAGTGTAGGGATTATTGGAGCAGGTCCTTCCGGATTGACTTGTGCTTATTATCTTGCAAGACTGGGATATGACGTTGATGTCTATGAGGCGCAGCCAATTGCCGGTGGTGTTCTTGCCTTTGGTATTCCGGAATATCGACTTCCTAATGAAGTGTTAGCACATGAAATAAAACTAATTGAACAAGTAGGTGTTAACATACACCTTAATACTGAGGTTGGCAAAGATATTTCTTTAGATGAATTGAGAGAAAAACATCAATCGATTTATATTGCAACTGGTACACAATTATCCAATAAGGTGGGTATTCCCGGCGAAAACCTTGATGGTGTGGTACACGGCTTAGACTTTCTGCGCAATATCAACCTCGGACGTAGAGTGAAAATGGGGAAAACAGTTGTGGTTATTGGCGGAGGTAATACCGCTATCGATGCTGCAAGAACCGCGCTGAGAAAAGGTGCAAAAAAAGTTACTATCATATATAGAAGAACCCTTGAAGATATGCCTGCCGATGCCAGAGAGATTCACGATGCTCTAGAAGAAGGAATCGAGATTATGACTTTAGTTACACCCATTCGCTTCATAGGTGCCGATAGGGTTAATGGGGTTGAATGTATGAATATGGAGTTGGATGGATTTGATTCATCTGGAAGAAGAAAACCGGTCATCAAAGAAGGTTCCTTATTTACTATAAAA
>JAAYSI010000162.1 GCA_012524045.1 Peptococcaceae bacterium
CTTATCGGCAAACAGGTCTTAGGAGTGGTAAACTTTCCACCGAGACAGATTGCGGATTTTAGGTCTGAGGTCTTAGTCCTTGGAGCCTACTCAAAACAAGGTGTGGTCTTAATTCAACCAGAGCAGCCAGTGGAAAAAGGGGATAAACTAGGCTAAGGCGATAAAGTAGACTAATGTGATAAAGTTAAATTGGAGGATAACATGGAAGTTAAAACTATCAAGAAAAATGAGCAAGGGATTGCTATAGTTCATAGCGAAAAGGTTTTGATCACAGATGTCCAGTCAGCTTTGGATTTTATGATGACTATCCAGTATGATACAGGCTGCAACCGTGTAGTCTTGCCTAAATCAGCTGTAGTTGAAGAATTCTTTGACTTAAAAACAAGAATTGCCGGAGAAGTATTGCAAAAGTTTATCAACTACGATGTAAAGCTTGCTATCGTCGGAGATTTTTCAGGCTATACAAGTAAAAGCTTGAGAGACTTTATCTACGAGTGCAACTCTGGTAAAGAGATATTTTTCTTACCTGATGAAGAGCAAGCAATTGAAAAATTGAGTATGAGATAGTAAGCAAAGCTGTGAAAGAAAAATTCCGCATGCTTACTCCCGGTGACATAGAAGAGTATTCAAAAGCTATTTTTGGGCAAATAAACTGATATATAACATAATTTAAAAATCAGGAGAATTTTGCACAATTTGAATCAATAAAGAGTTGTATTATTCGCTTCCTTGATATACAATCTTTTCAAAAATTGAAGGGGGTGAGAAAAATGCTTAGTATTTGGATGGTCTCACTACTGTTTTTAGCTGTGGGCCTGGTTGTGCTGGCCAGTGGGATATTTACTTTGCAGTACAATCATCAAGCTCCGGCTAATAGAGCATTTTTCGCCCTTACAGTCGCGATTACAATTTGGTCGTCTGGTATGGCACTGTCGACCATTGCTCCTGATGCCGCAACTGGTGAAATTTGGCGGCGTTTTTCGGCTATTGGTTGGGGTGCAACTTATGCCATTCTTCTTCATTTTGTGTTGATTATAACGGATAAACCCTACCCTTATAGGAAATGGTGGTTTTATGGATGTTTGTATTTACCGGCTTTAATTATGCTGTTTGCCTTTGTTATTCCAAATAGGATGAACCCTTACCCTTATCTACTTCATTATACAAATTACGGCTGGATTAATGTGGCTCAGAATAATGTCTGGGACTGGATATTCTACCTCTACTATATCGGCTTTACAGTTTTAGGATTGGTGTTTTTATATCAATGGGGAAAAAAATCATCAGATGAAAGCATAAAAAAGAAATCACGTCTCATTTGTCTTGCTATTATAATCGCTCTTATTCTCGGAACATTAACCGATGTGGTTTTAAGCAGTTTGTATTCTGAGTTACCACAGATGGCACCTGTGATTATGCTGATACCCGTTTTGGCAATCTACCTTATCCTTCAGAAGGATAGCTTTGGCATCACAGAAGGAGTGGATAGAAAGACCAGCTATATGAATATATTTATATGTGTTCTTATGTATTTAATTCTCACAGCTATGCAGTTTTTTGTTCTAAATGGAGGCTTTGCCAAAGGTCCGGTCACCCTTGACGAATCAACAATCAAAGGGATCATCGTCCAACTACAGATGTTTATTTCTTTATACCTGGTGCTAAAAGAAAATAGACCGGGTTATATTGTATCTTTTTTGATGAATGCTATCGCTCTCGTAGCCACGGTTGGATTTATGATTAGATTTAATTCAACCGAATCTTTGCCCGGGATTATTTCTCATACAGGCGTCCTAGTTATAATTACACTGATTAGAATTTATAAAGAAAAAAATGCTGCCTATATAAAGAAAATCAATACGCAGATCGTCAAAGAAAAGTTCTATTCCAGCGTGTTTAAGCAAGCCCCGGTAGGGATAGCCATCATGAATGGTCAAAAGCACACCAGATATGAAGAATTCGCAGATATTAATATCAACCCAATGTATGAAAAGATTCTTGGGCGCAGCAAAGAAGAGCTGCAAAAACTTACATGGTCCGAGATAACGCATCCGGAAGATATCGCTACCAATCTGGCCTACTTCGAGCAATTTAAAAAGGGAAAGATCGATCGTTATTCATTAGAAAAACGCTTAATCAAACGAGACGGTTCAGTAGTCTGGGTTAATATACTCGTTGCTCCGTTTAGCGCCTCGGGTGAAAATCCTGCTGATCATGTTTGTATAGTTACGGGACATTACAGAACGTAAAAAAATGGAAGCTGCTTTGAAATACAATAGCGAACATGTTCAACTAACCGGACTTTATAATCGCAGTGTATTGGAAAGATTTCTAAAAAGCGATGCTTTGGTATCTGGGAACGTCAAGAGAGGGTTAGTGTATATAAATTTGTCAGCTATGTATCTCTTAAGCCTGCGCTATGGCTTTCATTTTACCGAGACTTTGCTTAAAAAGATTTCTGATTCCTTAAAGGCTTTTTGCAATGACAATTATACCCTGTTTAACACCTACGAAGATCGCTTTGTTTTTTATGTGAAAGGCTATAAAGACAAAAGAGAACTGGTTGCCTTTTGTGAAACTATTGTCGAGACATTAAATTCCTATCTTTATATCCATGGAATCACCGCCGGGATAGGGGTGATTGAAATAGATGAAGCGCAGATTAAGGATACGGACGAGTTATTGAGATTGCTTCTGATTACAAGTGAAATGGCAACAAATAATAATGCTGGGGATAATAACATATTATTTTATGGTCCGGAAATTAAGGCTCAGGCTACCCGGGAAAACGTGATTAGCCACGAGTTGACAGAGATAGCCGAGGGGATAAAGACCGAAAGGCTTTATTTGCAATTTCAGCCAGTTCTTAATTTGTCTTCCAATCAAATTTGTGGGTTTGAGGCTTTAGCTAGACTTAAAAGTGAAAAATATGGCATAGTCCCTCCTTTGGAGTTCATTACAGTAGCCGAAAAAATAAACTTGATTGTTCCTTTGGGAGAAAGAATCATTCTTCAAGCCCTTGGTTTTTTAAGGAAACTTAATGAAAATGGACACGAAAAAATAGCTATATTCATCAATATATCCCTGATTCAACTGTTGAGTGCGGGATTTGCGGAAAAGTTCATCGGCAGGATAAATGAGATGGGTCTCAATCCTGAAAATATTGGAATTGAGCTTACAGAATCAGTGTTTTCTGTAGAAATCGAAGAGATAAACAGGATAATCAATTTACTCAAGTCTGCGGGGATAAAAATCTTGATTGACGATTTTGGGACAGGCTATTCCTCCTTTGCCCGTGGAAGTGAATTGAATATTGACAGTATTAAGATTGACAAAAGTTTTATAGACAAATTACTGTCGGTAAGATCGGAAGAGACAATTACCGGGGACATTATTTCAATTGCTCA
>JAAYSI010000163.1 GCA_012524045.1 Peptococcaceae bacterium
ACTCCAATAAACAATCTTCCTCTGCTAAAACAAATTCCTCTTCGAAAACAAATTCCTCTTCGAAAACAAATTCTTCCTCTAAACCAAATCCCTCTCCTAACACAAATCCTTCTTCTAACACACCTCCCCCTCCCCAACCATCCAGTAAAAATTCCACTCCTAAACCTTCCAGTTCAAATACGAATAATAAAGCAAGCGCCATCATAAAAACTGCTAAGCAATATATAGGAGTACCATATGTTTGGGGCGGCACAAGTCCCTCGGGGTTTGACTGTTCAGGCTACACCCATTATGTTTTTGCTAAACATGGTATTAATATTCCTAGGGTTTCTCGTGATCAGTTCAATTTTGGTAGTTCCGTTGCCTATAGTAATTTAAAACAAGGTGATTTAGTATTCTTTTCTCTAGATGGTGACAATATAACGGACCATGTCGGCATTTTTATAGGTGAAGGGCAATTCATTCATGCTTCTTCAAGCAAAGGTGTTACGATTAGCTCCTTTAGTAATTATTGGACTTCCCATTACCTTGGTGCTAAGAGAGTACTTTAAGATAGTGTAGTTATCAAAGAGACGCAACGGAACTAGCTTCCGTTGCGTCTCTTTGCGTCTCTATATTATATGTCAAGTTAAGGGCAATAGCTGCTGAGTTACAAAGCACGGCCAACGTCGTTTCCGGCCCGGATAGCTAAAGCGATGTTGAAAGGTTCATTGCAGTCACCAATAGCATATTTTTCGCTTACGTTTATTTCCTCCAGCATAGCTTTATTAGGCCGTAAGTCGGCGGCGTTAATGATTGAATCTGCAGGAATGACATAATCAACGCCCAGTTTAGAAGAAATAACAACCTCACCATCGCGTATTTCCTTAATGGTTGAACTCGGAAATACTTTAACACCAAGAGAATAGAGAGCTGAAGTCATGAAGCGCATAGCGTGGTGGGACTGTTGTTTGTCCAAATCCTGGTTGGGATTCGGCGTTACAATGGTGACCTTCTTCTTGTGCACTGTCAACCACAAAGCGGCGTCGAATGCCTGAGCATTAGAACCGAATACTATCACGTTTTCGCCGGTGTCCTTACCCATGAATTGAGCGTAGTCAAGAATGGGTACGTTGCCATTATTTGAGCCCACTTCCACTTCGCCCGGCAAGGCACCTGTAGCAAGAACTACAGCATCAGGGGCTTCGCTGTTGACAAAGGCAGCATCAACTTCTTTATTCACAACTACTTCCACACCGTGAATCTCTAATTGCCTGATTAAGTATTTCTTCAAGTCGTCAAGATTCTCGTGAGGTCCTTTAACCACATGGGCAAAGGTTAGATTACCGCCCAAGGCACCGTTCTTTTCATAGAGTGTGACATTGTGGCCACGAGCAGCTGCGATGCGAGCAGCTTCCATGCCGGCAGGACCACCGCCGATAACCATGACCTTTTTCGGAGTCGTAACCGGCGGAAGTTCATAGGTCTTCGGTCCCTTGTCGGTCATGACCCGTTGTGTCAAGGCATTAACGCGGCAATAACCCATATCGCGGTTCATTTCATTGGAGCCAATGTGGCAATGAAGGCAGCGAGTACAAGGAGCAATTTCGTCGATGCGTTTCTCCTTAAGTTTATTTACATACTCAGTATCAACAGTAAGCGGACGGTTCATCAAATAGAAATCCACTTTGCCCTCAGCCATAGCCTTTTCAAAAAAGTCCGGAGCATGGGCCGGATCCATGTAAGTAACTGTACCACAAGGAATCTTTAGAGCTTCTTTATAGCGCGCGGTTATATTAATCAGCATACCGGCACCACTATGGTTGGCAATCAGTTGACCCTGCCAATGTCTGGAAAAATCCCATTGGGTACCGTAACCGGATGCACCTTCAATACCGTTTAGAATAAAGTAAAGGTCGCTTCCAAATTGG
>JAAYSI010000164.1 GCA_012524045.1 Peptococcaceae bacterium
CCCTGGGCGATGAAGATGTGGTTCCATCCAGAGTGCTCAGGCAGTACGAACAATGCTATGAACAAGTTCTCCGCAGCGTCTTTGACCAAGAAGGAGTATATGGTCCGGCCAATGGAGTAACCACAATTGACGGTAATTTGGTAATTACCGCCGAGGATGTTACGGTACAAAATACCGTGATTGAAGGGGATTTACTTATAAGCGAACGAATCAAAGACGGCAAGGTCTTTTTAAAAAACGTGATAGTCAAAGGACGTTTAACCATCCGTGGCGGCTGGGATAGCCGTATTACCGGAACTAACCTCGTGGCAGCTTCAGTGGTAATCGATACCAAAAGGCGCGATGCCGTAGAATTTTTGCTAGAGGACAAATCAAGAATAGGTGTTGTCCAGCTTCGTTCCAATGCTATTCTGGATGACTCGGAGTGCAGCTCCGAAGGCTTTATGAATGTCGATATTGTCCGGGCTGAAGATGTCCGGCTCGAAGGCGATTTCAATACGGTCAATTTTTCTGCCGGCGGAGTGGACATCAGGTGCCGGGCGGCTGACATCAGAACTTTGAATGCCCGTAGCGGCGGCGATATCTGGGGCTACGGCTCAATCGGTACAGCCAATATCGGAAGTGACGGTGTTACGCTGGACATAATTCCGGGAACAGCGAACATAGCCGAGGATTGCCGAGCTTATATCGGCGGTAAGAGATTTACAGCCGGAACTTACAAGGCTTCGGAAATTACCGAAAGGCTAAACGATCCAATTGACAACCTTCGGGCGTTCCCCGGAGATAAAGAAGTTCGCTTCACTTTCAGTAGACCGTCGGGCGCAACCAGCGTGGTTTTAAAAGTATCTGACGACAAAGGTAGAACTTGGAAGAACGCCAATACCGGAACCTTAAACAAAGATTCCACTTCGGCTACGGCTACAGGTTTGACCAATGGTGTTGAGTATTATTTTAAACTGGTCGTAACCGGTGGAACGCGAGCAGGAGATTCCAATGTAGTACGGGCAACTCCCTCCGAGCCCTAGAATTTTTAACATTTCCAAATTCGAATCATTTAGCTATAATATTTATAATGGTCTAAGTTTTTCTAATGTATAATGATCTTATAATGTTATAGTGATCTTAGAAAAACGATGATAGTGTGAACCTTGGGATGTAGGGAAAGGTTAATAAAAGCAAGGATGCCTTATAAAAGAAAAGCCTTATAAAAGAAAAGCCTTATAAAGGAAGATAGATATGTACGGTAAATGGCTCGATACTATAGCGGACTGTATTTTGTTCGAAGGAATCAATTCGGATGAACTGCGCAGCATCCTGCCTTGCCTGGATGTAAAGATAGTCGAGTACAAAAAGGGTGATTACATTTCAGTCGCGGGCAAAGCCTTTAACCAAATCGGACTTGTTCTGGAGGGCAGTATAGTACTGACCAAAGAAACGGTTTCCGGTAATAGAGTTATCATCAGTGTCTTAGGAAAAAGCGAAATTTTTGGGGAAATGGCTGCCTACTCCGGACAGAAATCCTGGCCGGTAACCGTAATCGCGCAAACAAATTGCACCATAATGTTTTTCTCCCAAGATAAAATCGTCGGTTGTTGTGAGAGTGTCTGCTCCAGTCATCGCCAGCTTATCCTGAACATGCTAAAGGTTGTTTCTAACCGGGCACTTTTGCTGAACAGGAAAGTGGAATACTTATCGATTAAAAGTCTGCGTAGCCGCATCTGTACCTATTTACTTGAGGAATATAAAAAAAATGGCCAGAGAACCTTTCAGTTAAAACTTAATCGCAACGAATTAGCCGACTTTATCAATGTCTCACGCCCTTCTCTGTCACGCGAACTGGGCAAGATGAGGGATGAAGGCCTTATTGATTTTCACAGTTCGGCTATTAAAATCATGGATTTTGAAACCCTAAAGCAGTGCAGTGAGTAAAGAGTGCGGTCTGGAAAAAGAATAGAAAGGACTAAAGTGGAAAAAACTAAGACTGGTAATTTTTTCCACTTTTTTAAAGTCTAAGATAATTTTGGCAAAGGAGCGTATGGTATTGGACAAACAACATTTTGCGAAATCTTTCGGGTTTTACAATTTATACCTTACTTGGGACGATACCGAAATTGCTGACGACAGAGTAGAAGTATTCTATACCAAAGAAGATGCGGAAGAATATCTTGAAGAACTCAGAAAGAGAAAGTTGCAATAATGTTGGCTTTGACGCCTTTATTTAGGCTAACGCCTAAGTAAGGCGTCTTTTTATAATTATTCTGTATTACATATTATCAAAGAGTTTAGTAAAAACTTTGAATTAGTAAAGAGTTAGGAGGATCCGAATTGAAATGGCATAGCGAACCCCTTGATTCTATTCTCAAAGAGCTTGGGACAGATATTCATAACGGCTTATCTACGGCAGAAGCCACAGCAAGACTTGAAAAATTCGGCCCAAACAAACTTAAGGAAAAACCGCCTCGGACTTTTTTCCAACGTTTTAGAGAGCAAATGAAGAATGTGATGATTGGTATCTTAATGGTTGCGGCGGTCATCTCCTTGGGCTTAAGTATTTATAATTACACTCAGGGCTTAGAAGCGGATTGGATCGAACCGATTGTCATAGTAATAATTGTCTTGCTCAATGCGGTGCTCGGAGTAGTTCAGGAAAGCAAAGCCGAAGCAGCCTTGGAAGCATTGAAAAAAATGACTGCCCCGCAGGCTCGAGTTTTACGCAACGGCCAAGAACAAACCATCCCTTCGGCAGAGCTTGTTCCAGGGGATATTGTCTTACTGGAGGCCGGTGATTTTATCCCGGCTGACTGCCGCTTAATTAATTCAGCCTCGCTGAAAAGTGATGAAGCCGCTCTTACAGGGGAATCAGTGCCGGCAGAAAAAGAGGCGCAGGCAACTGTCGAAGGGAATGCTCCCCTAGGCGACCGTTTTAACATGATTTATTCCGGCTGTGCCCTTTCTTACGGCCGTTGTAAAGCGGTAGTGGTTGAAACCGGCATGAAAACTGAGATGGGCAAAATCGCTTCCATGCTAGAACAGGAAGGTGAAGTTCAAACCCCGCTTCAGCTGAAGCTTGCTCAACTGGGCAAGTATCTTGGACTCCTCGCGCTGGGAATCAGCATCATTATCTTTATAATCGGTGTTGTCAGCCGGCTACCGTTACTAAAAATCTTCATGACCGCTGTTGCTTTGGCCGTGGCAGCTATTCCCGAGGGCTTGCCGGCCATAGTTACCATCGTGTTGGCTATAGGCGTTCAACGAATGGTGGCCAAAAATGCCATTATTCGCCGTCTACCCGCCGTGGAAACCTTAGGTAGTACCTCTGTCATTTGTTCGGATAAGACAGGGACTTTGACCCAAAATAGGATGACTCTGGTCAAAGCTTATGCCGCTGAACAACTTGTCCCCTTAGACGGTGAGGTTCCGGAGAATATCCGGGAACTTATCAAGCTCGCTACTCTGTGCACCGACGGCACTGTAGAAATCAGTGACGGGGAAGAAAAACATATCGGGGATCCTACAGAGACTTCTATCGTTGCAGCGGCTTTAAAGCTTGGCCTGCCTAAAAAGGAGCTAACTGAGCACTACCCACGGCTCGCTGAGATCCCGTTTGACTCAGAGCGCAAACTAATGACCACGGTTAACCGGATCGGTAAGGAGAATATCGTAATAGTCAAAGGGGCACCGGATATCCTACTGGAACGCTGCATAGAGGGAGATATCACCGCTGCAACTGAGGCCAATCAAACAATGGCCAAAGAAGCTCTGCGGGTTATTGCGGTCGGTACTAAAAGCATTCCGGACCTCCCGACTGAATTAAAGCCGGAAGAATTAGAGCAGGGACTAAAGTTAGTCGGCTTGGTTGGGATGATCGACCCACCGCGGCCGGAAGTCTTAGACGCAATCCAAGAATGCAATAAAGCGGGTATTCGGACTATAATGATAACCGGTGACCATGTGGTTACTGCTTCGGCCATTGCCAAACAGCTCGGAATTATGCAGGATGACCGCGAAGCGCTAACGGGAACGGAGCTAGCCGCTCTTCCTGAACAGGAGCTGGCCCAAAACATTCGTGCTTACCGGGTCTATGCCCGGGTTACCCCAACGGATAAAATCCGAATAGTTAAAGCCTGGCAGAAAAACGGCCAGGTGGTAGCTATGACCGGCGACGGAGTTAATGATGCCCCGGCACTTAAAGCTGCCGATATCGGCTGTGCAATGGGGATTACCGGGACCGATGTGGCTAAAGGAACAGCCGATATGATCTTGACCGATGATAACTTTGCAACCATTGTTACGGCCGTCAGAGAAGGCCGCGGGATTTATGACAATATCCGTAAGGCTGTCCATTTTCTATTATCCTGTAATCTCGGCGAGATAGTCGCGATCTTTATCGCCATGCTGGTTTGGCGGGAATCAACCCTATTGCCCATCCAGTTGCTCTGGATTAATCTAATTACCGATAGCCTTCCCGCTTTAGCTTTAGGGGTGGAACCAATTGAACACGACGTCATGAATCGCAAACCCCGGGCTAAAAATGAGAGCATTTTTGCCCACGGTGTCGGGGTGGCGGCCATTCTGCAGGGGCTGATGATTGGCCTCTTAACCCTGGTTGCCTACTATATTGGTTCGAGAACCAATATAGCTAATGCCGGGCTCCCGCTCGGGGAAACCATGGCTTTTGCAGTCTTGGCGATTGCCCAGCTGGTTCATTCATTGAATATCCGTTCTTCCCACTCATTGTTTAAAATAGGTTTCTTAAGCAATAAGTATATGGTCGGGGCTTTTCTCGCTTCCCTTACTCTAATGCTACTCGTCTTAAACATACCTTTCTTGCAACAGGTCTTTGATGTGATATCTATGGGCTTCAACCATTGGCTGATAGTAATCGGCTTATCCCTAATACCTTTAGTTGTGATGGAGTTGGTTAAACTTTCCGGAATATCTCTTAAAAAAATTAATAAAAATATTTAAAAGAAAATTTTGCTATTCTATTGAAACCGATACTGAATATGATATAATAGTAAATTAGTTAATGGGGAGTAGCTTGTTTACCAAAAACCGTCATTACGGATTGTAAATCCCGGTTTTTGTGGCAACTTCTTAGTTGTAAGCGAGACCTTAACCATCATCGGTTAAGGTCTTTTCGTTTGTACTAAGGAAGGATAAGCTGACCTGGTTTAAAATTTATTTTATCAACCAAACTATACGAGTAAGAATTTGAAGGAGGAAAGGATTTAATGGAAATAATGGGGTTAAGTGTGACTCAGTTTTTTACAGCCCTGTTTTCAATTATTATGATCGACTTGGTTTTAGCAGGTGATAACGCAATCGTAATTGGCTTAGCTTGCCGTAACCTTCCGAAAAACATCCAAATGAAAGGTATTATTCTCGGCACGGCCGGTGCTATAGTTATTCGGATTCTAGCCACTATCGCCGTTGTCTGGTTGTTGCAAATCCAAGGCTTAAGACTTGGTGGCGGGATTTTATTAATTTATATTGCTTTTAAATTGCTGACAAAACAAGATAATCCGGAAAATATTAAAGCTAAGGATTCCTTGCTTTCTGCCGTATGTACCATTATTGTTGCCGATGCGATAATGGGACTGGACAATGTCTTGGCCGTCGCCGGTGCTGCCCATGGAAGTTATCTTATGGTCGTGCTGGGCCTGCTTATAAGTATTCCGATTATGGTTTTTGGCAGCACGATTATCATCAAGCTGACCGATAGATTCCCGATTATTATCGATATCGGAGCTGCAATTATTGCCTATACGGCCGGCAGTATGATAACTGAAGAGCCGCTTTTGTACAATGTTTTTCTTAACCCGATTCTAAAATACGGACTGATAATTCTCATTATTGCCGGAGTATTATTTATAGGGAAAAGAAAGAATAGTCCGCAGAGTTGCTCCTAATAATATTTATATAAGGACAAAAAGGAGAATTTAAAAATGGCCAAATTTAATGAATTGGGTATTAGTGAACCTGTACTACGAGCTATAAGCGAAATGGGCTTCGAAGAAGCCACGCCGATCCAACAGAAAGCCATTCCACTGGCCTTGGCAGGAAAAGACATCATCGGCCAAGCCCAGACCGGAACCGGCAAGACCGCTGCCTTTGGTATACCGATGATTGAACATGCCTTTCCCGCTAAAGGTTACATCCAGGCAATTGTCATTACACCGACGAGGGAATTGGCTATCCAAGTGGCTGAAGAATTGAACCGGATTGGTCAATTCAAAGGAATACGCTCCCTGCCGATTTATGGTGGCCAGGATATTAACCGCCAAATCCGGGCCTTAAAAAATAGACCGCAGGTTATTGTGGGTACTCCGGGTAGACTAATGGACCATATGCGCAGAAGGACCATCCGTCTGGAACAAGTACGACTTGCAGTTTTGGACGAAGCCGACGAGATGCTGAGTATGGGCTTTGTAGAGGATATTGAAAATATCCTGACTGAAGTCCCAGCAAAGCGCCAGACTATGCTTTTTTCGGCCACCATGCCCAAAGCAATCCTGGACTTAGCGAATCGTTTTTTGCAAGAACCGGAATTTATAGGAATTAAATCGAGAGAAATGACTGTGCCGCAAATTGAGCAGTACTATATCGAAAGCCAGGAAAAGCAAAAATTTGATATCCTTTGCCGACTGCTTGATATTGATTCTCCCGAATCAGCTATTGTTTTTGGCCGAACCAAACGCCGCGTAGACGAACTTTACGAAGCTTTGACCAAAAGAGGCTATTCCGCTGAAGGCATCCATGGTGATCTGACCCAAGCCAGGCGCGATCTGGTTATGAAACATTTTAAAGAAGGACTGACCGAAATCCTGGTGGCAACCGATGTTGCCGCCCGTGGGCTGGATATCAGCGGTGTTACTCATGTTTATAATTTTGATATACCCCAGGATCCCGAAAGCTATGTCCACCGGATAGGCCGGACCGGCCGCGCAGGCAAAACCGGACAGGCCTTGACTTTAGTTACCCCAAGAGAGATGGGCCATCTAAGACTAATTGAGCAAGTCGCCAAAAGAAAAATAGCCCGTAAACCATTGCCATCTTTTAGCGATGCTTTGGCCGGACAGCAACGTGTGGCTGTGGAAAAAATCTTGAAAACCCTCGAAGACGAAGACATTCATCGCTACAAATCAATAGCTGAAGAATTGTTGGAAAACAACGATTCCACTACCCTATTGTCTGCTGCCCTTAAACTGCTGACTAAAGAACCCGATACCACTCCGGTTCGTTTGACCGAAGAAAACCCTCTACGAATGAGACAAGCTCGAACCTCACACCGGAAACCAAATCGAGCCTTGGATAGAAACCGTAATAAGTATTATTCCAGGGATAGAAGAGGATAGACGAGAATTTGCTAAATTAACATAACAATTTCTTAAAATTTTAGCTTTATTGCTAAAATTTTTGCTTTAAAAGAAGGAAAGTTTTGGGTTTTACCGAATACTAAAGGCTATTAGGACCTTCGGACTTAACAATCTAATTCCCATTTGCACTACTAAGAGTATATTATTTTTAGAAATGAGGTTGAAAGAAAGGTGTTCTTTTTAAAGAAAAAAACTACGCCCGCTAATTCATTTCAAAATGCTGTAGCAGTGGACTCCCAGGAAATAGCCAGATTAACTGAAGTTTTAGCCAAGAACGATTATGCCGCTCTGGCTGCTTTAAAGATCCCTGAACAGAGCCCGCTCTATCCTCTATACTCTCTGCTACTAGACAAAGAACTACAGAAGCAAAAGTCTTCGGAAAAGGCCCTATTAGACATCAACGGACGCGTCCAAAGAATAGCAAGTATTTCCTCGATTAGGGAAATGGTCAAAGTCATCCAAAATCAGTCGGATGAAATAAACAACCTTGCTGCACAAGCCGAAGAAATGACCGCCGCTGCTGCCGAGGTTGCTGACAGTACCAATAGAGCCGCTAATTTTGCGGAACAATCCCTTCAAACGGCTTCCGGCGGAGTAACTAAAGTAAAAGAAGCGATTGATCTGGTAGATCACTCTTTTGCTGAGTTTGCCAAGACAAATAATCAAGTACAGGACGTCCTGCAATCTATGGAAGAAATAAATGAAATAATCGGTTTGATTGCCGGCGTGGCGGAACAAACAAATTTGTTAGCTTTAAATGCTGCTATTGAGGCCGCTCGCGCCGGAGAACAGGGTAAAGGTTTTGCGGTGGTCGCTGACGAAGTGCGTAAACTAGCCGAAGATACCAGAATGGCGGTTGGTACGATAAAAGAAAAAATCGAATTTTTAAATCGTGAATCTCAAATTACTTCTCAAAGCATCTCCGAAGTCACCCGGGATATGGAAATCGGTAAACAAACCATGCTCCAAGCCGAATCCTCGCTTGAGGAGATTTTAGACAATATCAGAGTGATAGCAGACAACATCAATCAGGTTGCTACCGGCAATCAGGAGCAAAGCGCTACAGTTCAAAATTTCGGTGAAACTATTACCGGTTTCGCCTCCTCGCTTGAGAACACCCTACAATACGCCCGGGACGCCGGCCACGGGATATACTCCATAAGCGAAGAACTGATAGCTCTGCGGCAAAGCCGGGTAAAACAAGCCACCAACTTAACTGCGAAAGAAACCCTAGAGATTTTCAAAACCGACCATATCTGTCTAACATGGGAAATCTACAATATGCTTCTCGATTACAACACGATAGACCTCAATACGCTGGAGTCTGTCGAACAATGCCGCCTCACCGATTGGCTGCAAGCTAACCTAGCCAACCGTAAAGATCTTCAAAGCATAAATGATGCCCACGCTGCTTTCCACGCTACCTGCAGACAAACAGTGCAAGCTTATCAAGACAAAGATTATCAAGCGCTCGAACAAGCTTGGAACGCTTTAGCTGCGGCCACAGATAGAATTGTAAGTGAGTTAGATAAGTTGATGACGAACTAAACGCTATTTTGACGGAAATAAAATAGAATAAATACCTACAGAAGATGTCTTCGGGGATTGCCTTAATCCTCGAAGACATTTTTGCGCTCATTTACACTTCCATTTCTCATAATAGAAACATTTTTTCAAAATGATACATGCACTTAGTATTTAGTTGGTGTAAATAATTCACGAAATACTGTCATCAAGTGCTATTTCAGAAGGTTTTCGCTTTTAACAGATTGATGGCATGTTTTTTGCATTAAAATATCGGTAAGACAAAAACAGATTTTTTACTGATTAATGCTTATTATTCAATAAGTTTAACGGTAAGACATTTTTTAGAAATCGGAGGTGGGTTATGTCTAAAAAACTAAGGTCAGTGACTGTGAAATTTTCGCCGGAAATGTTTGAACAAATCAAAGCTATTGCGGAAAACAGAGGCGAGACTCTATCGGATACAATAAGATATTTACTTGCTCGCGGACTGGATGAAAGGATTTTCCAACAAAACACTGAGTTGTTGACTAAAATCCTTCGGGAACAAATCGATCAAGCATTGGCTGATCATTCAATCTACCCGGATTATACTCACGACTATTCGCCGAAGAGACGTTTCAACGTAGTCGACCCCAGAAGGTTGACAATCTGTCGCAAAACCAGCTAGAAGCCGTATTTTAGAAGAAAAACTCAACAGAAAATTGACGTAGAAAATGAAAAAAAGATAAAATACATGGAAGGATTGGTTGAATTGAAAAAACTCTTTACATTCAGTGTAATTATATTGGTCCTATTGCTAGCTCTATGCGGCTGCAGCCAAGGCAACGCTCCGAGCTCAACACAGTTTGATCCAAATGCTGATTTTGAAACTCTTGTCGAACAGGCCAGAGGAACTACGGTCACTTTTTACGGTTGGGGCGGAGATGATTTGCGCAATAAGTGGCTCGATACCACAGTGGCCGAACATTTAAAAGAAAAATATGACATTACCCTTAAACGGGTCCCGATGGATATCGACCAAATTTTAGCTAAGTTAGCCGGTGAAAAACAAGCCGGGACCGAGCAAGGTTCAATTGATATGATCTGGATTAACGGTGAGAACTTCTATTCGGCTAAACAAAACGGCTTCCTGTATGGACCGTTCACGGACAAGTTGCCGAACTATGCTAAATATATCGACCAGGATTCTCCGGAAAACATTTACGACTTTGGCTATCCGATTGAAGGCTACGAAGCACCCTATGGCAAGGCTCAAGTGGTTCTAATTAATGACAGTGCCGTCACTCCGGAAACTCCGCGCAATACTCAAGAATTATTGGAATTTGTTAAAAAGTATCCAGGTAAAGTTACTTACCCTGCTCTACCTGATTTTACCGGCAGCGCTTTTGCCCGCAATATAATCTACGATATTGTCGGTCATGAACAGTTCGCTGATATGCCTGCCGATAAAGAAACTGTGAAAGAGGCTATTGAACCGGCTTTGGAATATCTGCGCGAGCTAAATCCCTATCTGTGGAACCAAGGTAAAACCTTCCCGGCAACTATCGGGCAAGTGGAAAACATGTTTGCAGACGGCGAGCTGGTATTGTATATGAGCTATGAGCCCTATGTGGCAGCCACTCGAATTGCCAACGGCATTTTTAAAGATACGGTCCGCTCTTTCTTATTCGATAAAGGCACTATTGGCAATACCAATTATATCGCTATTGCTCAAAATTCACCAAATTTGGCCGGGGCCATAGTGGTCGTAAATGAAATCCTATCCCCGGAAATCCAAGCATCACTTTATGGCGAACTTAAAAGTTTGCCTGTAGTGGATTATAATAAATTAGATGAACAGCAGAAAGAACTGTACGACAGTGTGGATATCGGCCCAGGTTCTATTCCACAGGATGAACTTTTGGCTAAGCGGCTTCCTGAAATGCCTGCTCATTTGATTCCGGTTATCGAAGAGATCTGGCTTGAAGAAGTTGTCGGTAAATAAGAAAAAATAAAGGATGAGACCGTGAAGAAGTTTAAGTTTGCCCCTTATCTTTTAAATCTACCATTGGCTTTACTTAGTCTAATATTTATCGTCGGGATTGTTAACGGGCTGCTGCAAAGCTTTGGTCTAATTCCGGCGCTGGGGCTTTATGAGTTTACCTTTAAATATTACTATGAGGTATTTAGCCGCTCGGATCTTTTGGCCTCAATCGGTCTAAGCCTTTATATATCTTTGGCCTCCTCTCTGTTAGCTGCTATCTTCGGAGTGCTGCTCTCCCTACTCTTGGTTATGACCGGCAAGGCTAAAGGCAAGACTCTTAATTTAGTCAAAATACCGATAATAATCCCGCATATAGTGGTTGCCTTCTTCGTTATTACTATTTTTTCGCAGAACGGTTTATTGGCCCGCATTATGTATTCTTTAGGTTTGATAAGTGCTCAAGCCGACTTCCCGGCCTTGCTTTATACGGATAATGCCTTCGGCATTATCCTCGCCTATCTTTGGAAAGAAATACCCTTTGTTGCTTTTTTCGTTATAACCATTATGGCTAACATCAGTTCTACCCTTGGAGAGGCTGCCAAAAACCTTGGCGCCTCCCAATGGCAAACCTTTTGGCATGTGACTTTGCCCCTTTGTATGCCGTCAATAAAAAATGCTTTTTTGATTATCTTCGCTTTCTCTTTAGGAGCTTACGAGTTACCGTATTTGCTCGGGGCTACTATGCCAAAAGCCTTGCCAGTTCAAGCTTTTATTGAATATACCCATCCGGATTTGTTGCATCGTCCTTATGCTATGGCTTTAAACGGAATAATGTTTTTTATCTCGCTAATTATAGTTGTGTTGTATTATCGCTTGTTGCAGCAGAACACTAGAAAGGTGAACGGTGGCGAATGACTATAAAAGAAAAAATCGTCGGAAGGCTTTTGCTCACTGTTTTTGCTTTAACCGTACTTGTCCCTATAATCGTAATATTGGTCTGGAGTTTCGCCGCGAGATGGCCCTGGCCTAATTTATGGCCACAGAGTTTTTCTTTGCGCGGAATACAGGAGATATTCGGGGGCTACTCAGGCGCCCTGCAGGTCCTAGGCTCCAGTATTGTACTTTCGCTAATTGTAGCCCTGTTGGCTGTGCTTATCGGCACAATGACTGCCCGTTCGCTGGTCTTTTACAATTTTTATGGCAAAAGACTAATTGAATTGGGTACGATTTTACCGATAATTATCCCCAGCACTGTTTTTGCGATGGGTGTCCATGTGCTCTTTATCCGCTTCGGCTTGGCCGACAACATAGGCGGCGTTATCATTGTGCACCTGATCTGCGCCCTGCCCTATACCATAAAAATCATGACCGATGTAACTGCAGCCTTCGGCTGCAAACTGGAAGAACAAGCCAGCGTGCTCGGAGCTTCCCCGCTCCAGATTTTCAAAGAAATTACGCTGCCATGCCTACTGCCCGGAATTATTTCCTCCGCCTGTATGGCTTACATTTTATCCTTCAGTCAATATTTCTTAACGTTGATAATAGGGGGCGGCAATGTTAAAACTTTCGCCATTATGATGGTCCCCTATTTACAAAGCGGTGACAGAACAATCGCTTCGGCCTACAGCTTAGTTTTTATCTGTTCAACTCTACTGGTATTTGTTATATTTGAAAAGACGGCCAAAAGATTTAATAAAAACGGCAGCAACTATTTCTTTGTTTGATTGTTTGATTGTTTGATTGTTTCTTTGTTCAATTGTTTCTTTTTTGACTATCTCTTTGGTGATTAACTCTTTGTTTAATTTTTCTTTGTCTAGATAAGTGGGAGGATTTTTCTTGGATTTACAATGTCGAAACATTCATGTATCACTTGAGCAAAAGAAAATACTAACGGATATTAACTTAGAAATAAAATCCGGCCAGCTTATTTCCTTATTAGGTCCGTC
>JAAYSI010000326.1 GCA_012524045.1 Peptococcaceae bacterium
CGAGCCGCTTGGATTGATGTCTTGGGCTAATTTTTTGAACCTTACGTTTACGGGAACATGTCAATGGGTTTTTATCTGTTTTTTAAAAAAACCGAGGTTCGTGGGAACATATCAATATGTTTAAAAATATTACTATTTTGAATAATTCTCTAACCGTGGAATTTAAGTTGGCATAACAGTAGATACTATAAACTAAACGTTTTGCCATCTTCTTTTAAAACTACATTTTCTGTAAAGCCAATAAACGCATCTGGCACCATCGTATGTATAGGAATTACCTGTTTTGGCTCCAGCTCTGTTATTATTCTGAGAATTTCAGAGGGGGTAGCATGACCGCTGGTATGCAGCACATCTATAATAAAACCTGATCTATTTAAGTAATTTTCAAACTCCTTTTGATGTTTGTTATCACGATATCCGCTCCATAGTGAATACACAAACAGTCCGTTTTGAAGGCCAGCAATTTCAATATCTGTTCGCATTGAAGGGCGGCAAGTCATAACAACATTGCTCTGCTTTGCTTTCAGATTGTTTTTCGAAATGTAGAAAGGCGAAAAACGTTTGGCGTATTCCTCTCCTATTTCATTGAAAATCATTTGTGTAAGCCGATATGGGTAGAATACCTTAATATTCGGATAATCGCCGGAAGGATAAGGCAGATGATTATTTCCAAGCTGCCTGAGTTCATATAATACATTAGCAGTATAGACATCGACAACAAATATTCTATCAAGCTTTACCGCTGTCCGGTAAAAGCTCACAAGCCTGTCAATGTTCTGACTTGATGACTGAAATAACACCGGACCTTTGAAGTCCTTGATTTTACTGATAAGCCGTTCTTCAAGTTCCTGCTCGGTCATAACTTCTTCATCCTGCCGTCCGAACATTGTCCCTTCAGTCAAAAGCGCGCACGCGCCTTTCTTGGCTTTGTCAATAAATCTGTCAAGACACACGGCCTTTCGGCCATGCCCTCGAAAGTCGCCTGTATAGATTATAGTTTTTTCTTTATCCGATATCTCAAATGCCGCCGCATCAAAGGCCGAATGATCCATCAGGAAAGGCCTAATAGAAAATTCTCCGATTTCGAACGGTTCATACATGGTAAAGCGCCGCATATTCAGCGTAAACTTCTCACAGATCTTGAATAATTGTGAAACGCGAATAAGCGTTTCGGTACCAGCTGATAAATACACGGGAATTGAGGGATGTATGTATTTCAAGAGGCCATAGTGGTCAATATGTGCATGAGAGATGACAATTGCATCGAAGCCTTTCCAATCCCACGCGTATAATCCTTTAATGTCCGGAAGAACTCCCAGTGCAAGCAGTTCTGAATAAGATCTCTTAGCCACATCGTCTGTAATCGGCTCATTATTCAGAAAAAGTGGGTATCCTGCATCAATTAGAATACGGGTTGAAGATGAACATACTTCAATAAGAGTCCCGCCAATTTCCTTTGTCCCGCGGTAAATGGTTACATTCAATGCAGTTCTCCTTTCACTACCACTTTAATGACGTGTCGACTTCTGTGATCTTATTGTTTTTCTCAATAAAATATACATAATGCAATTTAATAGTATCTCCGTCAATATCCAAAGTCATGTCCCTAAAGGAATAATCGTTGCAGTTGCTCGAGGGCATCACACAAGCGGCATACAAAGTCAGTTGCTTTGGAATTTTCCCGTTAAATCCGAAAAGAGTCCACCACTCTTGGCCGGCTTCACTACGAAGCAACTCTCGAATAAAACTAGTATAAGCAATAGCTTGTTTTAATGCATCCTTTGGCGGCTCACTTTTTACATTTTCGTCCTTCAATTCCATGATGCAAAGATAAGTATTAATCCCTCCGGTTCCGGTTCTGGTCAAAATGTCTATTCCGCCGCCGTATATACCGGAATACTTTAACACTTTATGATTACTAGCGCTTATGGGCGTGGGCATTGGAAAGCGTACGTTCCCGACCTCTACCGCCTTTGTATTTGGAACTGCCTTGTTGCTTTGTTTTTGTAATTCTGTGAGCCAAAGACTTTCCAACCTATGTTCCTCATTGCCAACGTTCACCTCAGCATTTCGCGGGCCTTTTCTATCCTTAAAATATTTCCTGAATTTCGCGGCTTCAGGACCTTTCCAGTCTACTCCCTTTAATTGAATGTCACAACCAAAATCCCTTAGATTGTTCTTTTCAAATCCCTTCGTACTTAGCTTGAGTTTGCCGTCGACATGTCCGGTAATCCTCGCTATTGTCTGACCATAATAACGCAGATCAAAGACAACAGTTTTTTTCGCATTTTGAGCAGAAGTGGTGTTTAAGTACACAGTAAGCGGAGCCCACTGGCGGAAGGATGTACGTACTCTTTTTATTAATCCCAGGTTATTAATGATCTTTTGTGCATAGCTTTCATACCGTTTGATCCATTCATCATTTTGCTTTAACAGAAACCTTGTTTTATCAATGACAGCCATAAATTCTTGTCTCAATATTCCTCTCTTTACTGAGTTCATGGCTTCATTGCACTCTGTGTTCAAGTTAAAACAGCGCCCATCTTCATCAATAAGAATTGCTGATTCTAAATTCACCATAGCAATGGGATTTTCATTAGCTCGAATTAACCACCAATATATATGTTTACCCCAGTCTTTTTCTTCTTTCAACGGATAATATGGAAAGCTTTTAGCGTCTTCCTCCAATCCGCTACAATAAGAACCGTCATACCATGCCGGAAGCACTGTAACAGAATCCAGTTCTAATATCTTTTTTAGAAATGACACTGAAGTACAATCCCGGACAGGCGTTTTCCATAACCGTAATTCAAATTCATGAGCTATCCGATCTAAAAGATCCTCCTTATTTTTTTTGTATAATTCAGGGTATGGCCTTATTTTACTGTTCCGTTCATAAATACTGCTTCCACTGAGGTTAATTAATAATTTGGGGGAAAAACACCGTCCAGCGCTTGATAATAGAGCCAAACAGTTGTATTGCTCTCCGCCCGGATGCAGCACTGTAAGAATTAATGGCTCATAACTTCGTATCATTATTTCATAGGCGATATCCAATGCAATTATATGGTTTTTATTTCTTGACTCCATTTTGCTCCCTCACACATTTCTCCATTATACATAAACCCTAAAAAATCAACGTATTATTTTCGAGAAAGTAAGCATCCCCATTATACTTTACTTTAATATCCTGAACTGC